>CAZRGJ010000271.1:0-3799 GCA_964599445.1 uncultured Planctomycetaceae bacterium
AGAATACATGGCCCCCCGCCCTAACATTCAGTAAACTAAATACGCAACGGTTCATTCATCGCTCAATACAATACGAAATCCCAGAAGCGGATGGCGAGTTTCCGGCGAATTCACAAACCGGGAGTTAAATCGGCAGGAATCCGCACGGTCTCCCCAGCCGCCACCGCGAAAAACACAAATCGGAATATCGGCACCCGCAGTCGCCGACGTATCCTCAACACACCATTCCCAGACGTTTCCGTGCACATCATGGAGTCCCCATGCATTAGGGAGAAAACTGCCGACCGGTGCCGTTTTGTCGAATCCGTCATCGTGCACAGTATCCTGCCAGTCCAATCCGTCTGAATTGCTTGCATCGCAGTAGTTTCCATAGCGGCACAGTTCTTCTTCCGAATCTCCGAAAAAGTACTCTGTCTGCATTCCAGCCCGGCTCGCATACTCCCACTGTTTTTCTCTGGGAAGCAATACTTTTCGCCCCAAAAGTTCAGAAAGTTTCCGACAAAAATCTGCGGCTTCCAGCCAGTTTACGTTCTCGACCGGATGATTGGAATGCTGAAAAAGGCTGGGATTTTTTCCCATCACGCTGAAAAACATTCCCTGCGACACCTCCGTTTCCAGGATCCAAAAACCGGAAGCAACATCGACTTTGTATCCTGGAGTTCCATTCTCTCCATCTCTCCTAAAACTCCCCGGCGGACACCAGCGGAATGCGTACTCAAGACCGGCACATGAGAGTATGAGACGATCGCCGGCTTTCCGAGGCAGGCTCTCACCAAGGTCCTCGACAGTGAAGTCTTCAGAAACGGGCATTGTTTCAAATTCCATACCGTCAGTTTCAGCAATCACAGTTTCAGGAGACTCGGTTTCGGAAAAAAATCCAGTTCCCCAAAATACTCCGGCAAGACACAATACGACTGCAGCCGCCGCAGAAGGCAAAATCGGCAGACTCCTGTTTTTTTGTGAACTTTGCAATGCATGTACGAAATCCGAACAGGACGGAAAGCGCATTTCCGGATCCACAGAAAGAGCACGCGCCAGTGCTTCATTCACAGACGGTGAAAGCTGCGGGATCGGAGGCGGCACTTTCATTTTCTGCATTCCAAGCTCCATCAGATTCTTGCCCTGAAAAGGCATCCTGCCGCTGAGCAGCTCGTAGGCCATCGATGCGAATGCGTATTGATCTGTCTTTCCCGTTTGCCGACGGCCCTCGATCTGTTCCGGTGCCATGTAAAATGGTGTTCCTGCCGTTCCGCAGGCCTCCGCAGTACAGACCTCCGAAATCTCCGAATGTATCTGTGTTGTCAGATCGCCCAGATTTTCCCGGCTTTTTTCTTTGGTATCCTCTTCTCTTTCTTCCTGTCCTTCATTTCGAGTCCGAACCGCAATGCCGAAATCTATGATCCATGGTTCACGCCGACCCGAAATATTCGAAAAAATGACGTTTGACGGCTTTATATCTCGATGGATGATCCCCGATCGATGCGCATGATCCAAGGCCTGCGCAAGCGGCAGGATGATCGGCAGGATCAACTCTAAAGAAAGTCCATTTTCATGTCCTGGCTGATTTTGAAACCAGTCGGCAAGCGTTTCACCTTCCGCATACCCCATGACAAGAAAGTCGCCGTATTCCGGATCGGATTTGATCCCGTACAGCGGGCAGACATTCTGATGATTCAGCCGCTGCGTCAATTCGAAAACCCGGCGTACTTCTTCCATGGCCCGTACATCCCCGCGAAGACGTTCTGACAGGATCTTGCAGACGACCTTGCGCACTTCCCGTCCGCCGGAGATCTCAGCCGCCAGCCACGTCTGCCCCATACCGCCCTCACCGAGCTTCTTCTCCAGCCGGTAATTGCGAAATTCCGAAAGAAGATACCCCACTCGAAGATCCTGATCCATAAATTCCTCCTTTCGGTTTTTTCTTTGTTCGGCAAGTTTCTATCCATCTTCCAATCAGGAAAAGGTGATCTCGTACGCCTGCCCTCTGTAGCCCGCTCCGACGCAGTACTGCATCGTGTGCTGAGAAAACGGGCCGCTCCAGAATTGATGAATATGCCCACACAGGATCGCCTTCACGAGCGGCTGCTCCTTCAGCCACGCAATAAACTCCAGCGTCGCGGCGTTCGGCTTCTGCTGTTCACGGCGGGAGGGAGAATAATTTCCCATTTCCGATTCCGGAACCCCCACAAGATACGAGCACTTCGCACCATTCCGCATCAGGATCTTCTGATATTCCGGCGTGTAGAGCGGGCAATGGCAGAGCATCACGATCGGCAGGCCCTTTTTGACCTCTTTCTGGAAGAGTTTCAGCTGGGCGGGCGTGAAATCATAGTAGACGTCATCCACCGCCACGAAATTCACGCCGTTGATCGTCCGCGAGCAGAACGTCAGGTCATTCGGAAACGCACTCTGGACCCATGCATAGCTCTGCGCCTTGTACGCGGCATCCTCTTTCGCTTCACCAACATACTGGCTGAATTCATGATTTCCAGCAGAAAGGAAAACGGACTTTCCCTGGAATTTTTCATGGACCTTTTCCAGATTCAGCTCGCTCACGAAGTCGATCAGGTCACCCGTGTGGAGGAAAAGCAGATCGTTTTTCTGCGCGTACGCGATATGCGCGTCAAATTTTTCCTCGGAATTTCCAAAATATCGGGCACGCGAGGCCGCCAGCTTCCGTTTCCGTTCATTTTCGCGCTCGTCCGCAAAACTGAAATGGGAATCCGAAACATGAAGTGCCCGAAACGGCTTCTCCAGACCGATTTTGATCTCCAGTTTCCGAATATCCAGCGAGTTCATCGCCTCTGCGCTGCACTGGACTGCCGGAAGGGAAGACGCGAGACAGATGCCCGCGCTTAACTGCATGAAATGTCGTCGATTCATAAAATTTTGGATGGGGTAAAAGGTCAGGTAAAGAAAAAGCATGAGGCCGGGAACTGAAACACACAGCCCACACGCCGGAATGTTTGAGCAGGAACTTTCGCGAACCAAAACTTTCGCAAACCGGAAATTTCAGCGGGCCGACGTACCGGGAGAACCGCCGTCCGAGCGATGGGTAGAACCGAATTCAGCCTTCACGTTTTCCGGAAGAAAATTGAATCCCGGTTCTCCTAAAATGCTCAGTGCCGTGGCCCAATAGTCCGCCTCAGCCGCACTGGGAGCCGTGACGGTCACGATTCCGGAATCCGAAACCGGCCAGCCGTCCGACGGATCGAGGATCTGGCTGAAACGCTGCCCCTGGATCTCAAAAAAACGCGCATGGTGCCCGCTCGTGCAGACTCCGCCGTTTTCGACATGGAGCGTCCGTCTTTCTGTCAGGTTTCCCGCCCCCTCCGATTCGTCGGCAACTCCCGATTCGCCATCAACTCTCGGCTTTTCAGGAACTTCAGGTTCTCCGGATACGGAGTCCGCGATCTCAATGGGAACGGAACTTCGGTACGTCGCGAGGTCGCCGCCGACCTCCACAAACGCAGAGCAGACCGCTGGATCCGACGCCAGAATTCGGAGAGCCGCATCAACGGCCATTCCCTTGGCGAGACCACCCGTCACGAAAGAGAGATGATCCGAGCGTTTCGTGACCCGGTCTCCATCGATCTCCAAATCATTCCAGCCCGCATTTTTTCGGATCACGGCAAGCTCCTCGCGAGTCGGCATCCTGCCCTCTTTCTCGCACGCTTTCCAGTGCATCCAGAGTTTTCCGCACGTCACGTCAAACGCACCATGCGTCACGTCAAACGCCCTGCGCGCCTCACGCAGAAACGCAAGAGTCACGGGAGAAAGCGTCAACGTCTCGCCGGCT
>CAZRGJ010000271.1:3809-4485 GCA_964599445.1 uncultured Planctomycetaceae bacterium
CGCGATTCAAACGGCTGATCTCAGAGGTCTCGATCCAGGTACTGGTGTACTGTTCATGCCGGCGCAGTTCCCGTTCCGCTTCCTTCAGGAGTGCATTCGCAGCCTGAATATCGCGATTCCTAACCGTCACGCAAAGGGAACAGGACGTCCCCATCACGCCGACCGGACGCACCAAGAGCGTCGTCGTCCGGTCCGACGAACCGATCCGGCTCCAGGAAAAAAGGAGAGCCAAAAGTAAAATCCCAAGAAATGCCCGGCGGATCAGTTTTTCCCGCCCGAACGGTTCCCGTCGATTTTCCGTTTTTTTATTTTCAGCATCCGCCGCCATCATCCGCTACTCACAAAGCTGACGCAGCGCGGCAAGGACCAGCTGAACGTCTTCTTTCGTGACCTGACTCCAATTGGCCAGTTTGTGGTTCAGGATGGCCAACTTGAACATTTCCAACGCTTCTTCGAGATCGGAAGGAAGCTGCGGCAGGTTTTCAAAGAGACGCTGCGGAGCCACGGAATCGCGCATTTCGTCCTCGATCCCGCCTCCGGAAGTCCCCATAATGTCCGCGTCGATCGCCGGCGGGACGGCATCGGGAGAGCGGTCCGTATCCGTGAAGTCCCACCCGGAACCGTCCATCCCCTTTTTCCCGGCAGTGCCGTCTTCGGAAAGCCCGTCCGCAAAATC
>CAZRGJ010000272.1:0-4476 GCA_964599445.1 uncultured Planctomycetaceae bacterium
AAAACGACGCTCATGCGCCACCTTTGCGGACTTCTGCGCCCGGATTCCGGAAGTGTCTCCATTCTGGGACTGGATTCTGTCCGGGAATCTGCGAAGATCCAGAATCAGGTCGGCTACGTTCCTCAGAAATTCGGCCTCTACGAGAATTTGACGGTCGCGGAGAACATTCAGCTCTACGCGAGTCTCCACGGGATCCCGAAATCAGAGCTTGCGCAGCGTGTTCCGAAGCTTCTCAAAATCACGCTTCTGGATCGGTTTACGGAGCGGATGGCCGGGAAACTTTCGGGAGGAATGAAGCAGAAACTCGCGCTGATCTGCGCACTGATCTCCCGTCCCCGCCTCATGCTTCTGGACGAACCGACGGTAGGGGTGGACGTTCTCGCACGCCGGGAGATGTGGCTGATCCTGCGCAGGATCGTTGAAGAGGAAAACATGACCGTCGTCGCGAGCACCGCCTATCTGGACGAGGCGGACTACTGCGATCAGACGCTCATTCTGTTTGAGGGCCGACTTTTGGCGCAGGGAACGCCGGAAGAGATTCGAAAAAAAGCGGAGGGACTCACGAAGTCGCCGACGTTTGAGGAAGCATTTCAGGCACTGATCTGCGGCTCGGTACCGCAGCGTCTCGTGCGAAAAAATCCGGTCCGCGAGGATGCGCAGGTCCGGATCCGCGTCGAAAATCTCGTTCAGCGTTTCGGGAACTTCACGGCAGTGGACCAGATCTCTTTCAAGATCCGCAGCGGCGAGATCTTCGGGCTGCTCGGAGCTAACGGAGCCGGCAAAACCACCACGTTCCGGATGCTCTGCGGTCTGAATCGGCCGACGGAGGGGAAGATCGAGGTCGACGGAAAGCCGCTGATGCAGAATCTCGAAAAAATGCGTTCCCAGACCGGGTACGTTGCGCAGAGATTCTCCCTCTACGGCGATCTCTCCGTCCGGCAGAACATGGAATTCTACGGTGGTGCGTACTGCGTACGCGGGAAACTCCTTCAGGAACGCATCGCGTGGGCGATGGACGCATTCCAGCTCGGACCGTTTGCCCGGATGAATGCCGAGAAACTCTCCATGGGATTCAAACGCAGGCTCGCGATGGCGTGCGCACTGCTTCATGAACCGTCGATCGTTTTCCTTGATGAAGCGACCTCCGGCACCGACCCGATCTCCCGACACGAATTCTGGAAACGGATCCTTGAGCTGGCCGACTCCGGCGTCGCGGTCATCATCACGACGCACTTCATGGATGAGGCCCAGTACTGCGACCGGATCCTCATCATGCGTGACGGACGTTCCATCGCCGTCGGCAGTGCGGAAGAGATCCGTACACTGGGCGGAAATGCTGAAACGCTGGAAGACGCTTTCGTAAACCTCGTCTCGGATGACCAGACGGAAACGCAGGCTGGAACGCGGAGCGGTTCGGCAGTTCAGGAGGACGGAAAATGAGTCCATCCAGAATTTTCGCATTGATGGGAAAAGAGTTTCGGCAGCTCGTCCGCGATCCGCTGAGTATCGCGCTGGGGATCCTTTTGCCCGTCGTCCTGCTTCTGATCTGCGGGTACGGTATGTCGACGGATATTCGGAACATCAAGATGGCCGTCGTCGTCCCGGAACCGTCCCGGGAGGCGAGTCTCATCATTTCACGCTTTCAGTCCAACGGATTCTTTGACTCCGTGACGGTCCATTCGACGCAGGATGCGGAGGATCTGCTTCACCGCCATGTCGTGGATGTGTGCCTCTTTCTCCCGCACGATCTGGCCAAAAAATGCCGGGAACGGGACGTAGAGCTTTTGGTCGCGGTAAATGCGTCCAATCCCAGTCCAGCCTTCCTGAAAAAAGGATACATCGAGACGGTCCTTGCGGGGGTTGCGCCGCAGTTTTTGAGCGAAACACCTCTGGATCCGTCCGGCAGTCCGCTTTCCGGAATGGGATTCACGATCCACTCCCGCCAATGGTTCAATGAAGAAAACCGGAGTGCGTACTCGATCGTTCCGGGGATCATCGTCATCATCCTCACCATCATCGGCGCGCTGCTGACGTCCATGGTCATGGCGCGGGAATACGAACAGGGAAACCTTGAGAGTATGTTCGTCACGCCGATGCGCTCCTCGGAGATCCTTCTGGCGAAAATGACCGTGAATTTCGGTCTCGGCATGGTAGGACTGGGGATCTCGCTCTTCATCGGCTGCGTTCTGTTTGGTGTGCCGATGCGCGGAAACCCGCTCATCCTCATCGGAGGATCGTGCATCTACCTGATCGTCTCGCTGTGCATCGGTCTGCTCATTTCCAGCCTGACGAAAAATCAGTTTCTCGCGGTTTCCGGCACGATCATCACGACGTTCCTGCCATCGTATATCCTGTCCGGATTCCTTTTTGAGATCAAAAGTATGCCGCCGTTCCTCCAGTTCCTGACCAATTTCGTCCCGGCCCGCTACTATGTAGATTTCCTTCAGACTTCGCTTCTTGTTGGCGATGTTTGGCCAAACATTCTGAAAAATCTCACGGCACTGACCTTTTTTGCGGTCCTATTTTTCATCCTGGCGAAGGTCAAAAATCCAAAGCGGCTCTAGAAAAACCGAACCGTTTCGCTGGCTGCTCTGTTTGGGGAGGGCGCGTCCGCTCATTCAGCCTCTCTTTTAGGGGAGGGGGACCGCCGGAGGCGGTGGAAGGGTTTCGCGGCGTTTTTTTACGGACTTGGGGTTTCTGAAGAGTTCACCAAACCACCCCGTCAGACCTTCGGTCTGCCACCCCTCCTGGCAGGAGTAGATTTTTGTGTGCGCGGAAGCACAGTCAGCCCACTGCGGCTCGCGGCCCAGTGAGCCACGGGAACGAGTTCGTGCCAGTGCGTAGAAGCGCAGTCTGCCAGTTGCGGCTTGAGGGTCAGTTTTTCGCCATTTCGTCCAGCTCTTCCAGTCGGAACCGAACGGCGGCGACCGAGTGTTTTTCTGTGCCGGGACGGTATTTGATGTACGTCAGCGCGACGATCGTGCCGTCTGTCGTGTTCAGGACGCCGGGGTATCCGCAGTCCCAGCCGGCGTGGGAGTGAAGGAGTTTGACGCGGTACTGGCCCGGGCGTTTCTGCCGAATGTCCTCGTACGTACCGACCCACGCGACGAAGGAACCGAGCGACGGCGAGCCAGGGGCTGTGTCGCGGAAGGCGAAGATCAGGCGTCCGTCGTCCGCGTACGTTCCGATGTGGCGGTGACCGGTGAGTTCCCAGGAAGTCTCTTCAGGTGTCGTCCAGGTCTTGCCCGCATCGCGGCTGAACATCTGAAGTGCACGCCGAGCATCGCCGCCGGCTCCGTGGTTTTCGCGCATCAGAACGCAGATCTCTTTTTTGTCCGGACTCCAGAACGCGCACGGCTCGCACGGATCCTTTCCTTCCACGTCTGCGGCCATGACCGGCTCGCTCCACGTGAAGCCTGCGTCGGACGTTTCGCTCACCATGACTGCCAGCGAACCATTAGGAATGCGCGGTTCAAGATTCAGAATATTTTTCTCAGGATCGATGCGCACATGGTAGAATCCGAGGTACTTTCCGTCCTGCACTCCGGGATTTTTCGGAATGATCGTGCTGAACGCCATGACGTTCGGGAAACCTAGCGGCTCTTTTTCTTCCCACGTTTCGCCATCGTCTGCACTCACGATCCGCGCCATCATCGGCTGAGACGTGAAGACCCAGAGAAATGCCTTCCCCGCTGAATTCACCATTCGGTAGATGCTTGGGCAGTTTTTGTGTTTCCGGAATCCCTCGGGCATCCGGTCGTCGATGCGCTCCCACGTGAGTCCTGCGTCCGTGCTTTTCGCCATCGGACCTGCGAAACCGCCGTGGTTCAAACACCATGTCGTGAAGATGGTCTTCCGGTCCGGAAGCATGACGGCATACGGATGGCCCTGGTAGACGTCCAGAGTTCCCTGTGCGATGACCGTCTGACGCTCCGTCTCGCCCGAAATGTCGAGAAATTCCGCACGCTCCTGCGCGAAAAGACCGGAGGCTCCCAGGCACATCGCAGCCGCAAGCGTCAATGCGCGAGCCGGAAAGGAAAGAACGGAAGAAAGGCGGAAACGAAAATAAAATTTGGCGGGTTTTTTCATGATTTTTTTCCTGGAATCGTTTTAGGGATGCGGTCGGTACGGCCGACGGAGGATCGCACGGATGCACACAAGTATTGCTGTACTCCAAAAGACAGCTTGCGCAGCAAGACTGGGGACGCTCTCTTCAAAACCCCCGAGTTCGTGAGCTGCTGTGGTCGATCATTTCCTCCGCGAGCTGGAGGAGGAGTGCGGCTTCTGCACGAAGCATTTCGTCGTATTGCGGACTGCGCGAGAGATGGCGGAGCGTGGAGAGGATCTCCCCGACGGCGGCACGCATTCGCAGCGGTCGGATCTCACGGCGTTTGACGGCATTTTTGAGCTCCTCGAGCTGCGTGTAGACCGAGAGTATGGCAGAGACCCCGCGCCGCTCGAGAAGTTCCGTCAAAA
>CAZRGJ010000273.1:0-4470 GCA_964599445.1 uncultured Planctomycetaceae bacterium
GGGCTTGTATGATTTGTAAAAAAACATATAATTAGCAGTATCATAAGTGTTCCGTTTTGAGAGGAGGTCCTGTTCGTAAATGAAAGGATTGCCGTTGAGATGGAATTTCCGGTGACAGGAAATTTTGGCTGATTTTGAGGATCATCTGGAAATACTGCTGTGCTGATAATGAAAGGAACTGCTATGAATGAAAGTACGGCCAGCCGGTCGTTCAGTCTTTTGTATGATCCCTGGATACCGATCGCGGGGGCAGGAGACGTGAGTCTTACCGAGTTGTTCACGAATCTGGAGTATGCCCATCTTGGCGGAACACCGGTCGAAAAAGTGGTGATCCTGCGATTTCTTCTCTGTATTGCTCATGCCGGCACACCGCTTTCGGATGTGGATGCCTGGAGTTCTCTGACGCCGGAAAAGCTCGCCGCCAATTCCCTGGAGTATCTTGAAAAGTGGAAGGACCGATTTGATCTTTACGATGAGAAACGGCCGTTTTTGCAGTTCCCGCAGTTGAGAGGACAGTGTGAAAAATCGAGTCCAAACCGACTTTCATTGAATGTTGCGGGGGGGAACAAAACGGTTTTGACTCAGTGGAGTGTCGGCAAGGAATGTTCGGATGCGGAGCTGGTGCGATTGATCCTTTGCGGTTCCGGTTATGGAATGGGGGGGGGAAAATATGATCTTCGGGCAAAAATCGATCCAAATACTGTTAAGCGCAAAAAGGATACCGGCAAGGCATCTGCACCTCAGGGAACGCTAACGGGGTATTTGGGATACCTTCATTCTTTTTTGCTTGGCAGTACGATTTTGGAGACGGTTCGGCTGAACATGCTGACGGAGGAAGATCTTCGGGAACTTCGGCCTGAAATGCCGCTGGGGCGTCCGTTTTGGGAGGAGATGCCGACGGATGAGAATGGCGTGACTGCGAAACGATACAGTTCGGGATATATGGGGATCCTTTTTCCGCTGGATAAATTTTTCTGTCTGGAAGATGATGCTTTGTTGATGACGCAGGGGATCTCGAACGAACTTTATCCGTCGCACAAAAATGGTCAGTGGGACCCTGGAATCACGCTTTATGGCGAGAAAAAGGACATGAAAGCCAGATGGTGCAGCATGGAGCGTACTCCATGGCGTCAGCTTGCCGGATTGCTTCAGTTTATCAATACGAAGGAGACGATGCCGGCATTTGTTGTGCGCGGAACGGAGAAATTTCGGCATGACCCGAAGATCCAGGAATTTGGCCTCTGGGCGGGCGGTGTTGCGGTCAGCACGAACTCCGGGGAACAGTATGTTTCCGGAAAAAACGACTACGTGAATTCAGAATTTCTCATTCCGATGGATTGGTTCCGTAAGGATTCCTGGAAGGTTTTTGGTATCCTGATGGATGAGATCGAACGTTACGCTTCCATTCTCTGGAAGTCGGTGACTGCGTTCTATAGCGAACAGATGGTCGCGGATCCGGGACAGAGAGAGTCGGCTGTCCGGCTTTTCTGGGAGAGGATGGAACCAATGGCACAAACGGTCATCGAGTTGTCCTGCGAAGAAGATATGGAAGTCGTGGAAAACGCGAAAAAGAGCTGGCAGAAACTGGCAGTATCCTGCTACGAAAATTTCTGTCCGTGCGATACTCCGCGCCAGATGCAGGCGTATGTGCGGTGTATGCCGACTTTTAAAAAGAAGGAAGGGAAGAAATGACGGAAACAGCGAACAGAAAATACGAGACGAAACGTTTTGTGGAGAGTGTCATTTCCCGGATCAAAAACGACAATGGATTCCGTGCGGTCATGACGCGCGCGGACCATGAAGCTACGGCACCGCAGGCGTGGCGGTTCCTCCTTGAGCTGGGGAATGTGGAGCTGGGAAATGATTCGGAGCGTCAGGCTTTCGCTCTGGTCGGCGCGGCCATGGCTCGGGAGAGAACGGAGAAAAACGGTTCGCAGACTTTGGGGAAGGCACTTTACTGCTGCAAAGCGGATCCGGCTAAGGAAGATGAGAGCGTCGAACGCCGTCTGCGCCGTATTTTGGCGTGCGAAAACCGATTGGAACTCATCGCGGTCCTGCGCCAGATCATTCGGTATGTGCAGCGGTCTGAAAAAGTCAGGCTGGACTACGAGCGTCTCCTGAGCGATATTCTGTATTTCAGCGACCGGAAGAAAGTCCAATGGGCCAAAGACTACTACGGCAGAGGCTCAAAGGATGAGAACGCGGAAAAGGAGGCGGAATGATGTTTCTTTCCCGTTTGACGCTGACGCTTCAGGATTACCGGGCGTTCCGGATCACGGATGACTATTCGATCCATCGCGTGGTCTACTCTTTCTTTCCGGAAAACGCGGATCCCGGCCGGATCCTTTACGCGGACCGCGGGGTAAGGAATGCCCTTCACACGATCCTGATCCTTTCCAGAATCAGGCCGGTCTGTTCGCCGGAAACGCCGCAGCATATCGAAACGAAAGAGATCGAGCCGGGATTCCTGAAACATTCCCGCTACGCATTTGAGATCCTGCTGAATCCGGTCCGTCAGGAGACCCGTTCGCGGAAATGTGTTCCGATCCGGGGAGAGATCCTGCAATATGAATGGTTCCTGGAAAAAGCGGCTGCGAATGGATTCACGCTTACGCCGGAGGATAAAGCCAGTCTGGTCATTCGCCAGATGGAGACGCAGAAATTTCGGCAGAAAGACAGGCCGGAGTGTTCCGTTCAGCATCACCGGGTCCGATTTTCCGGTACGCTGACGGTTTCCGATCCCGAACTTTTCCAAAAAGCGTTTGAGCAGGGCATCGGCAAAGCCAGGGCTTTCGGTTTCGGAATGCTTCAGCTGGTTCCGGTCTGGGATTGAGCCGTTCCTCCAAAATTCACGAAACGATCCAGAGATCCAACATTTTCAGAAAAAGGAAAAAGTCATGAAAAACAAACTTCAGAATACCCGCATCGAGTTCCATATCCTCCAGTCTTTCCCGGTCTCCTGCCTGAACCGCGATGATGTCGGCTCCCCGAAAAGCGCGATGATCGGCGGTACGCTCCGTGCCCGCGTCAGCAGCCAGTGCTGGAAACGCGCGATTCGGATGGCGATGCACGATTACTGCGGCGTGCAGACGGCGTCGAGGACCCGTCTGGTCCAGAAATTCATTCAGGATGCCTGCCAGGCGGAAGGTGCAGCGGAAGATCAGGCACTTGCCTGTGGTGAAACGGTCGCGAAAGCACTCACTAAAACCGTGAAAGTCGGCGAAAGCGTCACGCTTTTCTATATTTCGAAAGCAGAAGCCAAAACGGTTGCGGAATTCTTTAAAACGAACGGATTCGATGCTTCCAAAGTCGCCAAAGAATTGGTGAAGCTCCTGAGATCCAACGTCAACACCGTCATGGACGGCGTCGACATCGCGCTCTTCGGACGCATGGCTGCCAGTGCGCCGGAACTGAATGTGGAAGCCTCCGCGTCGGTCGCGCACGCCATTTCCACGCACAAAGCGGTTGCGGAAGTTGAATTCTTCACCGCGGTGGATGACGTTAAAGTCGATCAGGAGATCCTTGGTTCTGCCCACATGGGGTCTCTGGAATTCAACTCCGCGACGTACTACCGCTACATTTCGCTCGATCTGGGTCAGCTTCTGGAGAACCTCGGAAACGACGATTCCCTCGACCTTTCGCCTGCGATCGCCGCGTTCACGAAAGCACTCTATATTGCCGTCCCGAACGCACGCCAGACGACCATGACCGCCTCGACGCTCTGGGATTACGCGAAAGTCGTCGTCCGTAAAGGTCAGCGGATCCAGGCGTCGTTTGAGAAAGCCGTCACGAAAAATGATGCACCCTCTATCTTGGAGGCCAGCAAAAAGGAACTCAAGGGCCAGCTGGAACGCGCTGAAAAGCTCTCCGGTTCGCTCTACGGCAAGATCGCTGCGTTTGATTTCGGCGAAAATGAAGATTTCTCCATCGATGCGCTCGCCGACGCTCTGACCGCGGAAGTCCGCAAACTCCAGCTCGGTTAGGAGGCGTCCGATGAAATTCCTTTTACTTTGGCTGGAGGCTCCGCTTCAGTCATGGGGATACGATTCCAGATTTGACCTGCGGCAAACGTTTTCGTTTCCGACCAAATCCGGAGTTTACGGTATCCTCCTGGCATCGAGCGGGGATTCCGGTCCGCAATGCGAACTCCTGCGCCGGATGAAAGACGCGCCGTTCACGGCCGTTTCGATGGTTTCGGAAGTTTCCGAGGTTTCTGGGGTTTCAGAAGTTTCCGAAAAACCGGAAGCACAAACCGGACCGTCGGACACCCTGTGCGACTATCAGGTGGTCGGGAACGGATACGATTCCGAAGACAAATGGCTGAAACTTCATTCCTTGCGGACCTCTGAGGGAAAACCTGCCGTCGGAGGCGGAGCGAAGCTGACGTACCGCTACTATCTCCAGAATCAGAAATTCGCCGTCATTCTCGGTCTGGAAGACGATCTGGCGGAGAAATTCGCGGCAAGTCTG
>CAZRGJ010000274.1:0-4455 GCA_964599445.1 uncultured Planctomycetaceae bacterium
GCACGAACACGGTTCCGGAACCGACGACGTGGGCACTGCTGGTCCTCGGAGGTCTCGGCATCTTCGGTATCGCGCGCAAGAATCGCAAAGCGAAGAAATAAAACTCGCATAAATTTAAAATTTTACCTCGTTGCAGGGCGGGCAGACCGTGCTTCGGCACACTGTCCGTCCTGTTTTTTTATCGAAAAAGTAAACTTTTCTGAAATGTTAAATTGCGGGGGGAGGGGGGAGATTGATGGTATAGGCAAGAAAATTTACAATTTACAAATATCCAGACGATTATTTTCATAGAACCGGTACAATCCTAATTTCTGTCATGTACCGCAAGACAGAAATATTCCAAACGACCGGGGATCAACAACAATCAAAAATCGAGGTAAAATCATGCAAATCAACACCATCAAACTTCGCCGTGCATTAGAAACATTCGCCAAAACCGGCAAAATCACCCTCACCGCAGCCGCACTGACAGCCCTCGCGCTCTCTGCTCCGGTTTCTGCAAATTCTGCCCCGCTTACGGTGACGAAAGATGCGACTTGGACCAACAACGGTGCAAATGCTGAATTCAGCAACGTTTCCAATGGAATTGCTGTTACGAATAACGGGAATTTTGAATTTATTTCCGGCGAAAACAATGCGGTGCTTCGTTTTGAGAATAACACGAACACTGGCACTGACTGCTGGGGTAGTGCATTGAAATCGGATGGCCGAAAAGATCCGGCTGGAACTGCATTTCCCACGGAATACCAGGCAGTTTTAACTCTACAGGGTACAGATGTTGACGGTGTCAAAACGATCCAGATCAACAATAATAGTGCGTGGGGGGCCGCTGGTCTGAATATTTTGGATACCGTTGCGAATGTCAGCAACGCATCCTTCTTCGGAAACAAAGTCAACACCTACGGCGGTGCTCTCTGGGCCGGTTATGGTGCGAATGTCACACTTGAAAACGTGACAATGGAAAGCGGTATTACGAAGAATACAGGCTCTAATCTGCGCAATGCCCATGCCGGCGGCGGTATTTGGATCGCTAATGGGAAAAATTGGACAGATCCCACCTCGGTCACGGTCAACAATGTAACCATCGAAAACATGGTCGTCTACGGCAATGAAAAAGCCCCCGGTCTTGGCGGCGGTATCGGTATGGAAAAGAATACCACACTGAATGTTGTGGGAGACCTTGCCATTACCGGAACCAATACGAATGAAAATTTCAGCAGCAAAACCGTTCAGGGAGCTGGTATCTACGCTGGCGGTACTATGAATGTGAAAAAGGGAGCGACCCTGAAACTGGACAATAACCAGACATCCATGAAGGGCGGCGGCCTGTATATCGCAAACGAAGGTGACAGTAAAGTTATTTGGCCTGAAGACAGCAATGAAATTGCTTTTTATACTAACGGGAAAGTAAATATTGAAAACGGAGCGGAAGTCATCGTTTCCAACAATAAAGCTGCCGATGGAGCTGGTATCTATATTGAAGGCGGCGAAGACGGCAAAGCCGGCGGTGCCTTCACCAACGCAGGCACGTTGACCGTTTCCGGCAACACGGCTGGAGAATTTGGACTAAGCGACAAAAATCACATTTCGGTCAAAGACGGTTTCGGAGGCGGTCTCAACAACAAAGGTACGTTCACAAACGTTTCCGAAAACGCTGACGGTTCCAAAACTTACGGAAGCGCGGTCTTCTACGAAAACCTGGCAACTGGCGGAGGTGCAGGTATTTACAATACCGGAACGTTTAACTTCACTGCGAAAGACGGTGCGTCGCTCCTTATGGAACGCAACGCGACGATCGGCAACGGCGGTGCGATCGTCAGCAGCGGCACACTAACACTGGCCGGGGAGGACAGCAACGGTGCAAAAAGCATTCAGTTTAACTATAACAGTGCCTACAATAACGTATCCGGATCTGTGGGAGCGGCCGGCGGGATCCTCATCAATGGAGGAACTGCGGATATTTCCAATGTCTCCTTCACAGGAAACGCGGCAAACACTTACGGCGGTGCAATTCTTGTCCGCGGCGGTTCTACGGTTACTTTGACCGATGTCGTAATGGAAGGCGGAACGATCAATGGAGACACGCTCTTCAACCGAGATCCTGGCAATTACCGTAACGCCTGGAGCGGCGGCGGTCTGGCGATCCGAAGCACCAAAACGAATGGAAATATCACGGATGCCGGTACTGCATCAGTGACGGTGGATGGTTTGACTATCCGCAATATGGTTGTTTACGGCAGCAATGATCCGACTTGGGAAGGTTACGGCGGAGGTGTTGCTGTTTATCATGGCCACACGCTGAATGTTGTAGGAGACGGACTTACCATTGAAAATACAAACGTCAACAACCAAAACAAGATCCTTCTCGGAGGCGGTGTATCTATCAGCGGCTTGGCGGACGATAATGCATTCCCAAGCGGAAAAGTCAATGTCACAGCCGGTTCAAGCATGAATCTGCTTAATAACCACGCCCAAATCGGCGGCGGCATCTATGTCGGTGGTGCGTGCACGGATCAAGCCAACCCCAAGACGACCGGATTCGGCGGTAGTGACAACGCTATCCTGACGGTTAACGGTACGCTGAATGCTATCGGAAACTCCGCAACTGCAAACGGCGGCGGTATCTACAATGCCGGAACGATCACGAACGTCGGAGAAAACGGCACGTACGGCAATATGATCATTCGCGGAAATAAAGCCAACGGCGGCGCGGGTGTGTTCAATACTGGAACGTTTGAGTTCATCTCGAAAAACGGCGCGACACTTTTGGTCGAAGGAAACTCGGCGGCCAACTGGGGTTCCGGGATCACGAGCAAAGGCGACAGTGCGTCTCTCATTCTGCAAGGTGCAGAAAATGCCGACGGAAGCAAGACCATTCAGTTCAACTACAACCATACCTCCGGCGATGACGGAGCGGGTGGTCTGAACCTGTACAGCGGCAAGGCTGACATCTCCAACGTTTCCTTCACCGGAAATGCCGTAAACACCTACGGCGGTGCGATCTGGGCCGGTTACGGTGCGGAAGTCACGCTTACGGATGTCGTCATGGATGGCGGAACGCTCAATAAAGAGACTCTTCCGAACTGGAAAAACACGGGTTACTTCCGGAATGCGTGCTACGGCGGCGGTCTCTATATGCGCGATGCAAATGTTACCGTTGACGGTCTGACTATCACCAATATGGTCATTTTCGGCGAAGATGAGAAAAACGACATTTTTGCAGCCGGCGGCGGTATTCATATTGGACACGAAGATGCTGAACTGCATATTGTTGGTGACGGCCTGACGATCTCCGGAACGAACTCAAATCTGAACAAAACAGCGACCGTCTGGGGTGCCGGCATGAACGTCGGCGGTAAAGTTTTCGTCGAAAGCACAGCTCTCATCGAAAACAACCGGACCGAAAGAGACGGCGGCGGTATTTATGTCGCAAGTCAGGAAGAACATCAGGGATATGTTTCCCAGGGCAGCCTCACAGTCGAAAAAGACGGCACGCTCACTCTGGCCGGCAACACTGCGAATCGTGGCGGTGCGCTCTTTGTGGAAGGCAGTACACAGACTGCGGGTTCCTTTACGAACAATGGAACGCTCATCGTGACCGGCAACACCGCAGAATACGGAGGCGGTATCTATGCTGCGAATAAATTAACGCTTGGCGGAACGGGTATTTTCTCCGGAAATAAAGCCACGATCCTGGGGGCAGGAGATGATATTTACGCAGGCGGAAACCTCACGTTCGTCAATGGAGCAAACTACTCCTTCGACGGCGGTATCGTGAGTTATTCGATGACGCTCCAAAACGGTGCGGAAGTCGCGCTCAAGAGCGGAAGTGAATCGACGGTGAACCGTGCTCTGGTGAATGACGGCACGATGAAGTTCGAGCTGGATCCGGGAGAATCCGAATTCGGAACGATCAAGACGGGAAGTTACTCCGGCAGCGGTAAGGTCGCGGTCGGGATCAACGGTTTCACCACGATCCCGGCTGACAAACAGACGCAGACGATCGTTTCCGGCGCGGATGCCTCTGGAAATGTCGAAGCCAACACTGGCCTGATTACCGTGAAAGGCGAAAACGGCAACACCACCGTGACGATCAAGGAAACGGGCAAGGTCGGCGATAATTACGGTAACGTCGCGGCCACGGCAGACGGACTGGCGATCTTCCAGAAAGACGACAAGGGGAACTACGTGACGGACAAAGACGGCCACTACGTCCTGGCCGGAGGCGGTGAAATGGTCCATGACTTCAGTTTCATCGTGGACGGTGCGAATTCCGAGATCAATCTCCAGGAGTTCGCGAACTGGCTCGGCACGGAAACGGGGCTGGAAACGGCCGTCGGTACCGGTTACGTCAGTGTGCGTCTTGAAACGCCGTTCGAGATCATGTCGAACGACCGGTTCGTGTGGGATTTCTCGGGCTTCCAGAACGGGATCGCCAACCTTCAGTTTGCCGCG
>CAZRGJ010000275.1:0-4406 GCA_964599445.1 uncultured Planctomycetaceae bacterium
CGATGCGAAAGGAAACTTCGTCTCCGGAATCGTTCGGAATCCCGCGAATGAGAAGGAGATCGTGGAATTTTCGCAGCGTCCGGACGGAACATTTTATCTGAACGGCCGCGGGCAGAAGATCGTGGACCTTCTGCCGATCCAGCCGACGATGAAAAGCGCGAAGATCCTGGAAAATGGCCGTGCGTTTGAAGTCGTGACGAACTGGAAGAGCGATGCGCCCGCTCCAAAAGACCTGGCCATTTTCGCGCACGTTTTTGAACCGCGGCGCGGTTACGGATTCACGCCGACCGGCTGGTACGACGGCTACTCGTGCAGTATCCCGACCAGCAAATGGGGCACGAGTCCGGAAACTCGAAACGTCGAGACCGGAGCAGGGCACGTTTTCCGAATTCCGGAAGGGACCCGAAACGGCAAGTACCATGTGATGGTGGGACTCTACGATCATCTCGGCGATGGTCGGCGTGCCGCGCTCATGGGTGAGTTCGCGCAGGAGAATCGGTACTCCGTCGCGGAATTCGAGATCCGGGAAGGAAAAATCGTCGGCGAGATCAAGCCGGCCGCGATTTCGGAGAGCATGGACGATTTCAGCCGTCTGCTCGGCAATCGGACTCCGGCGGAATATCGGGGCGTCTCGACGCTTGGTGCGCTCCGCGTAAAGCCGATGGGCGGAATGCTGGAGCTCCTTCCGCTGCCGTCTCTTCCGGAATTTGACGTGACGGTCAAAGGGACGGTAAAACGCATTCACTGCGGCGGCGAAGAAGTGCCTTTCCGGCAGAACGGCGAAAGTGCCTCCTTCCGCGTGAAAGTGGAAGACGCAAAAGTTTACCGCGTGGAATTTGAGAAATAGTTTCCCGTCCAAGCCGTCCGAAACATTCATGAAAAAAGGAACCGAGTTCTTTTGGAATGCGGTTCCTTTTCTTCTTTGTGTTTCCTCTTCCACGTTTCTACCGCTTTTCGGTCTCCGTTTCCGGTACGTACCAGAAGGAGCGCCAGTAGCGTTCTTCCACCTCGTACGGATCGATGGAGGCTTTCGGCGTCGTGTCGGGCGGAAGGATGCCGTAGCGGATCATCTCGCGCAGGTAGCCCCATCGCGGAGTGAATTTCTGCGGGCAGTCCGGCCCATTGTTCGGGCTGGGGTGGAGCATCGAGAACCGATTGTCCTCCTCCAGAATGTACCGTCTGCCGCGCTGAATGTACTTCAAAATCAGCTGGTAGTCCGGGTCGTTCGTGTCCGCGAAGACTTTCTGACCGGAAGCCGCCTCGCATTTTCCAAGCCCGCCGAACTCTTTCGAAAGCGGAGCGCGAAGAACTTTTGATTTTTCCGGGTAGGAGAGATTCCAGATCTCGTGCCGATTGTACCGCCCGGACTCCTCGCACATATCGTGAACGACGTACCGGTTTTTCTGCGGCGGCCAGTAGACCGTTTTGTATTCCGTGACCAGCGAATAGTTTCCGATCTTCTTTTCTGCCTCCGTCGGGCAATGGCACGGATCGCATCGGCGTCGGATCGCGTCGCGGGACGGTTCCGTTTCAGGCCAGTCTGCGTCGTTCTGAATGTTTTTGTGCGCAATATAGTATCCCAGACCGCCGCATCCGCTTGCCGCATAGACTCCGGAGTAGTTTGCGCCGGCGTCGAGCCAGTTTCGGATGATCTTCTGTTCCTCTTCCGGCATCCTGACGCCGCCGTGTCCTTCCTCGATGAGCTTCAGCAGTCGGCTGGAGCCGGTCCCGATCTCATACGGGGCAAAATTCCCCATCGAGCGGTTTCGATTGTCGCCGAAGAGCTTCCGCCGCGACATCTGCATGTAGCCGAAAGTATAGAGCGGGTTCCAGTCGCCCGAAATGTTGAATCCTCCCTCTTCCCGGTCATGATCATGGCACTCGAGGCAGTGTCGGTCCAGAATCGGCTGAATATCGCGCGGGAAAACGAAGATCTCCGGCACACCCGCGATTTTTTCCGGCTTGACCGGGACGGTACGCAGAAGACGGTTCAGGCGGTCGCGTTCCTCGGCACTCGGCGTCTCGGTCCGTTCTTCATGGCAGCCGATGCACGCGGTCACTTCACCCGGCATGACGGACGTGAAGGAGTGCATCCGCTTGACGCAGTGGTCGTTTTCGTCCATGGCGCAGAACAGAACGCTCCGTTTCGCGGGCAGTTCAAAGTACGCGCTCCCGTCCTCCGAGACCGGCACCGTCCCCAGAAGCCGCGTGACGGAGAAGGTCCCTTCATTGGAGATCATGTCCATCCCGCCGGAGAAATTGACCGGTTTCGGCAACACTTCGTAGATCTTAATCGACTTGATCGTTCCGGGCTTCACGTCCTTCATCCTGCGTCCGTGGTAGATATTCACGAGCGCAAGCGTTCCGTGAGCTTTCGACGGATCCGTCTGATCCGGAATCACGACTTCCCTTGGACGCGGCATCACCGGACGCGCTTCCCCGATCCAGAACCCGGCTTTCTGGAGTTCCGCAGGAAGCGTAAAGAGCGTACCGCTGCGTCCGTCCGCCGTCACGAGAATGATCTTTTCCCGGGCCGTCGCGAGAAAATGATTCACGCTGAACGCCCACGGGTCTGAATACGTATTGCCCTGCGTGATGAACTGGACGGCCTTCGGGTCGTCCGGTCCCAGTGTCGTATCGAGAAGCACGACTCTTCCCTGATGCTCTCTTTTTCCATGCCCCGGCGAGAACGTGCAGACGATCCGGTCATTGCGTCCCGGGACCGGTTTCGGAGCCAGCATACAGTCCCACGTCGCGAAATTTCCGTAAAGGACCATCTGTTTCGTGCCGTCCGGATTCACCGTCCAGAGAGAATGGTACGTCCCCCAGTGGCGGTCCACATACTCCCACCGCATGTGCGCGACGCGTCCGTCATGGAGGAACCACGGTGTGTTGTCCTGCTCCACATTGGACGAGATGCACTGGATATTCGAGCCATCCAGCTCGCATTTGTGGAGCGTCCCGACCTGCGTATAATAGCACTGAACGTACCGGTTCGCACGGGTCGAACAGAAGATGATTTTATCGTCCGGCGTGTAGGTTGGTTCGTAGTCGTCCCAGCCGGCCGGCGAGTAGTCCTGAACGCCGTCAAGATTCTTCGGACTGCGGCGTATCTCGGTCGTTTCCAGCGGTTTGACTCCCGGCGGGATCGGAAATTCCGCGTCCTCTCCCACTCCCGTGATCTGGCGCAGGCCCGTCCCGTCCAGATCCATCTCAAACAGACTGTAGTGTTTCTTCCCCTTCGGCAGGTAGGAAAAGATGAATTTCTTTCCATCGTAGTGGATCTGCGGGTCACGCACGTTCCCTTCCGGATCCTCAAAGATCTTTCGGCATGCTTTCGTCTTCACGTTGAAGATCCAGATCGCGCCGCCGGAGTTCCTCGGAAACGGCACCCGGCACGAATTGTCCGCATAGTAGCCGATGTTCGCGTACCAGTGCACGTCGGTACTCGGCTTCCGGGTCACGAAAAGGATCTCATCCGGCATCCCGTTCTCCTGAAACTCCGCAACGAGTTCCTCGAACGAAGACGTTTTGGGAACGGCATTCGAAACCGTTTCCGCAGCCGAAACTATTCCAGCCGAAGCAAACAAAACGAACACACAAAATGAAAGAAGACAAAACGCGCTTTTTTTCATGGACTCACCTGCGGAAACAGAGGAACAAAAAACTCAAAATCCCGCCTTCTTTTTTACCAGAAATCCCGCCAAAAGTCAAGAGGGGCCTCGTTTTCGGAACCGTCCGGCACACACCCGGTGATCCTGCCTCGAAACTCACGGAAGAACTCACGGAAGAACACAAAAAGACACGAAAAGTGCATGATTCCAGACATGAAATTCTCAAAAAAACACAAAATTTCATATTTTTCGCGCATTCCCTGTTTTGGATCAGCTTTTTCGAGAAAAATTTCCGGAACTATTGACAGACCGGAACGTTTCGTCTATAATTAAGGTCTGGATCCATCTGTTTTTTACTTTCCCGCCTTCCCAGAAAGGAATCCCCCTCCCATGAAATTGAAGATTTTCTCAATTTTGTCGATGCTTCTGCTCGGTGTTTCGGCCCTGTTCGCACAGGACGCTGCACCGAATGCCGTGCAGGACGCCGCACAAAACGCAGTACAGGACGCAGCCTCGAAAGCTGAACCATTTCAGCTTGGACTGGCCGTGACCGACATCACTCCGCCGCTGAGTTACCCCATCGCCGGATACTATAGTATCCGGCTCTCGGAAGGAACGCTGGATCCGCTGATGCTCCGCGCGTTCTGCTTCAAACAGGGGGACGAAATGTGCGTCCTGGCCATCAGCGATTCCCTTTACGTCTATGCGGACACCACTGCCGAAGTGAAACGCCGCATTCAGGAAAAGACCGGCCTTTCCGGCGATTCCGTCTTCATCCTCGGAACGCACACG
>CAZRGJ010000276.1:0-4406 GCA_964599445.1 uncultured Planctomycetaceae bacterium
GGTATTTCCGACGCCGTGGATGGAAATTCCGGGAGCGTAGACCCTCTGGATCCGTGCGTAGTCCCGGACCTCGCAGTTAGAGACGAGGTTTCCGGACGGCGTGAGCGTCTTTCTGTCTCCACCGCTCATGCTGATGCCGCTCCTGCCGAGGTTGAAGAGAAGGCATCCGTAGACGGTCTGGTTCGTTCCTGCGGCACTGATCCCCGTCCCGCTGCAGTTTCGGACGGTCAGTCCGACGGCGAGTCCGTTCGTTCCGTGCATCGAAAAGGCGGTCGCACGGCAGAATTCCAGCGTGAAATTCTGAAACGTGACCCAGTCTGAATTGATTTTGACGGCCGAGTCAAGTATCGAGACAGCCAGCGAGTCTTTTTTCACTTCCGCTGGCGGGTAAAAGTAGAGGATCTCCGTCTCGCGGTCCACGTAGTATTCGCCGGGCTGGTCGATCTCGCAGAGAAGATTGAATCCGTAGAACCACTGGTTTTTGCGGTAGCCGTAGGAATGGTACGGCGGCTTGACTTTCAGCGTTTTGGTCTCCGCGTCGATCTCGGCGACCGGATGGCGTTCCTCCGCCCAATCCCAGAACCAGTAGCCGTGGACCCAGGGATCTTTTTCCGTACGCCAGGAGAGGATCCTTTCGTCGTCGAACTGGAAATTCCCGACTTTATCGCCGATCGTGCCGCGGACGTTGACCTCTTCATTCACGTCGACGTTCACGATCTTCACGAAATCCGTATTCGGGTAGCGGGAAAGCGTCATCGGCTCACCGTCGAAGAAAAGCTCGATCCCTCCCCCCTTCGGCGAGCCGTAATTTTTGATGCCGACGGCTTTCAGATCGACCTGCACGATCTCGCCACGAATCGATTCCGGAAGCTGCGCAAGGATGGCCGGGTCGGTCACTTTGGTCCAGGAATTCAGGTACTTTCCGGCACTCAGACGCACGGTCTCGCCGGGATGGGCCTTCCACGTGATCCGGGCGTTTTCGCGACCGGAATCTTGGGCGTCCAGCGTGAAAGTCTGCGTCAGTTCGTAAAGTCCGCCGCGCACGATGACGCAGTAGGGACGCGGAGCCTCCGAAAACGCAGCACGCACGGCAGACCGCGCTTTTTCCAGCGTCGCGAAAGGTCCGTCGGTCCCTTTGGCGTTCGGAGAGTCGAGCGTACCGCTCCAGGAATCGTTCCCGTTTTTCGCGACGAAAAAATCGCCTTTCTTTTCAATACGCGCATCCTCAACTGCCGCATTCTGGCCAAAGACGCTGACGGCAGAGGAAATGGAGAACGCGGAAAAAACGCAGAAAAATACGATACTCAGTCCGGATAAAATTCTCATTGGCGGGTCCTTTTTCCTGAAGTTCTGTGGGGAAAACGTTCTTTTCTTCCCTCCATTATACGAAAACGGCGCGAAAAAGCAAGCCGTCTGAATGTGCGGAATCGAAAAAAGCTCCCCAAAAGTTTTGAAAAATTTGAAAATACAGAGTTCCCGTCTTGACAGTCTGCCGAACGTTGGGTAAAATAGGGAAAAATGAGGTTTGGGAAAAAGGAGTTTTTTATGCGGCCAACAGCTTCCATCGCGCTGATCACATTCAACGGCGCAAAATACCTCCAGGAACAGCTGGATTCTTTGGCGAAACAGACGGTCCTTCCGGACGAACTGGTGGTCTGCGACGACTGCTCCACGGACGCGACGATGGAGATCCTTCATCGGTTTGCCGAAACGGCTCCTTTTTCAGTTCGCATTTTTCAGAACGAAAAAAATCTGGGATGGAGCGCAAATTTCCATAAGGCATTTTTTCTCTGCGAAAATGAAGTGACTTTTTTCTGCGACCAGGACGACATCTGGCTCCCCGAAAAGCTCGAAAAGATGCTCTCTGTTTTTGAACGCGAACCGGAAGTCGGGATGGTCCTGAGCTACGATCATCGCGTGGATGCGGCAGGAAACCCGATTCCGTTCGGATGCCATGAAAGTCATTTGACGCCGCATCTTGAAAAGGAAAACAGTTTTCGGACTCTTTTCAAGAAAAGACGCTGGGGGTGGGGGGCACACAACATGGCGTGCCGGACCTCTCTGCGGGAGCAGCTGGTCTGCCAGGATGTCTGGGAGGGAATTCCGTTTGACTGCAACCTCTACATGATGTCCGGTTTCTTAAGCGAAGTGCGTGTCGTGCTGGAACCGTGTACTTACTGGCGACGTCATGGCGAGAATTTGACGGCACGTTCCGGCAAGGTGAAAAATCCGCTCAAACTGCTTTGGAATTCGGTAAAAAGACATTCGGACCTGAACCATATTTTGTTCAAATTGCAGCTCTGGCACCGCCTGACCGTAGATTTGAGCCGATTTGAACAGGTCAAGGGAAAACCGGAATTCATATTTGCGCAAAACATCGCGATCCATCTGGAAAACCGGGTCCGGATGCATGGATCCATCTGGAAACGCCTGCCTCTCTGGATAGCGGAACTTTTCAGCGGACGCTACTTCATGTGTTCAAATAAACCGATCCGGGACCTTGTGTCGGATATTTTCGCTTTTCCTCAGAAACGGCCCTGAGAAAATGGAGGAGATGGAATACCATGGAAGGGAAAAAAACGATCGTCTGCCACATCATTAATTTGGATCGGAGTCCGGAACGCTGGGAGAAGATCCAGGCGAATTTCTCGCAGATCCCGTTGACGGTCCGCCGAATTTCCGGAATCGAAGTCCGTTCCCTGAATGAGCCGCTTCCCGTTCCGTTTCTTTCCGCATCATTTGCCTTGCGTATGGGAAGACCAGCGGTTCCGGGCGAGGTCGGATGCTATGCGAGTCACCTGAAAGCAATGGAAGAATTTCTCGCGACGGATCATGATTTCTGCCTCATCTGCGAAGACGACGTTGTGCCGAATGCCGACCTGGTGAACGTTCTGCGGGAAAGTCTGGAAATTCCCGGCTGGGATCTGCTTCGTGCGGCAAAATGCAGGGAGAAAGGGTTCCGTGTGTGGCGAAAATTGCCGTGCGGGACTGCCATTGGGACGAATCTGAAGGGGTTTGCGTTTGCCGCGGCTTACGTCGTTTCACGAAAAGGGGCTGAGACGCTCTTGAAAAAACTTACGCCGATGCGTCTTCCCTACGATCTTGCCCTCTTTCAGGGACTGCCAAATGTGCGCGAAGCGAGTTTGATGCCGTGCCCGGTCTCTCTGGCCCCCGAGAGTGAAATTTCGGTGATCGGGGAAAAACGGAAGATCCGCTCTCTGCTGCTGGGGATCTCCCGCAATATTTTCCAGATCGGAATACGGCTCCGGCGATACTCGATCCAGACGCTTCGGATCCTTCAGAGAAAACGTTCCCGAAACGCAGTGTAAGCCGATGATCTGCCTCATTCCTGAATTTCCGGGATCTCTGGACGCTTTCCGAGCCAAAGTCTTCCGAGCCAGGCCCCCTTCTGTTCCAGAAGCCAGGCGTAGAAGATCTTCATTTTCAGAGGCAGACGAAAATCTCCGGGATCACCCAAAAATCGCAGATCCTCGAAAGTCAGCGCACTGCGGATCATTTCGAGACACGCGGCTTTCTGATTGGGGACAGCGATTTTTCGGAAAGTGTGCGAGAAAACTTTCAGCTTCCGAAAAAGGAGTTCTTTTCGGAGTTCTTCCGAAAGTTCCAGTTTCTCCGTATCGTGCAGGATCTTCGTCCAAACCGGAATGGTGTGCAGATAAATATTGGCCTCATTCGGAAAAAGTCGGCTCCATCCCTGATTTTGAGTGAATCCTGTTCCCCGGCGGTAATGGTAGAGAACGGCATCGCAGTGAACGATCCGTTGTGCGGAAAGTGCTGCGAGGAGGCTGAAATAACTATCCTCCCACGTGCATCCTTCCGGAAAACGGATGCCTTGCTCCGCAAGAAACGTACTCCGAAAAATCCGGGACCAGACCGTCAGCGCAAGTATCTCGGCAGAAACGAATCGGTCGTGCGGCTCCGTGAAGAGGCGAGTTTCATTCAGACTTTTCTTCCACAGACGGGTGGTTCCGTTCTCTTCTTCGTAAAAATTGAACTGTGCGATCTCCGCATCGTGTTGAACTGCCTGCGTGTAGGCCGTCTCGCACATTTCCGGCTCGCACCAATCGTCGGCATCCATGAACGCGATGAACTGACCGCGCGCGGCATCGAGACCGCGATTGCGCGCTGAGGAAGGACCGGGACCTCCGTTTTCCTGATGAATGACTTTGATCCGCGGGTCACGGGCAGCGTACCGCTCCAGGATCCCTGCTGAGGAATCGGTGGAACCGTCATTGATGCAGAGGATCTCGATCTCACGCAGAGTCTGACGAATGGCGGAATCCAGACATTGCGCAAGGTACTTTTCTGCATTGAAAACCGGGATGATGAGGGAGACTTTTGGATCCATGATTCACAGGAAAAAGTGACGGAAACGGGAAAAACCG
>CAZRGJ010000277.1:0-4366 GCA_964599445.1 uncultured Planctomycetaceae bacterium
GAAACGAGCTTGGCTTTCTGAATGTACCCGGTGCCGGAATTGAAAATCAGATTCGAGTAGCTGACCGGCGCGTCCGCCTTCGTATCGCTAACGAGGAAACTTCCGCCGTCAAGCCGGACTTTGGAAGTGAGATTGCCTCCGGAAGCGTGAAAGGTCCCCAAAGGCTGGATCTTGACGTCACTGCCCGTGATGAGACCTCCGGAAACCTCCATCGTTCCTTTTCCTGCGAGACCAACGGTCAGCGTGTTTCCAAGCGTCAGCGTTCCGCCCGAGACATTCAGGGTACCATCCGAACCGGCTTTGAAGCCAAGATTAAATTCCGCGTAGGTCCGGACACTTCCCGTGTCTGAAATATTTAGCGTTCCCTCGTGTGTCGTCCCGACGTGCAGACCATTCACGATGACCTCACCACCGGTGACGTTGACGATTCCCACGCCGTTTCCGGTATCAGTGTCAGGATTTCCGCCGACAAAAAGACTGCGGTAGACCGTATTTCCGGCATCATTGACCGTCGAACCAACGAGCGTTCCGCCGGAAACGTTCAGCACTGCCGTTCCGAGCTGGCCAACGACCATGCGGTCACGAAACTGCACGGTACCGCCCGTGAGGTCCATCTGGGAATCCGTTCCGGCATTCGCACTCAAAATGATCCGGTTCGCGGAAATGTTTCCGCCCGCAGCATTCACCACACCGCGGCGTTCCGCATGATTCCCGGCCACGAGGTTTCCGGAAAGAGTCAGCGTCCCCGCCGAATTCACCGTCACGGTCGAATCGTAAACGTTTCCGTCCCCCGTCGCACCACTCAGACCGAGATTGAGCGTCGAAAGCGTCACCGTCCCGCGGTTGATCGTCATTTCGGAGTCGCCGGGACCGGAAATTCCAAGATTCATGGTCGAAGCAGAGAGCGATCCGGTGTTCGACTCGCTGTCGAGACCGCCGATGGTAATGTGCCCGATCCCCTTTCTTGCTTCCGAACCGCCGACGAGAATGTTCTGGGTCGTCGAGACCGTCCCGCCGTTCGTGACGTTCAGGTAGCCCTGCCAGTGGAAACCGACGCGGATCTCGCTGGTGGATTCGAGCGTTCCGCCGCTGACGCTGACCGTGCCGGTAGATTTCCCACTATTGTCCGAGATGGTGATGACGTTGGAGGTCGTGAACTTTCCGCCGTTCTGGATCGTGAAGACCGCGTTTCCGTCCCCCTGTTCCACACGCATGATCTTTTCCGTGCTGACCGACGCGCCGTCAATGGTGAAATTCGTCCCGCCGGTCACGTTCACCTCATCCTCAAAGACGTTGGCGGTACCGGCATCGACCCACTTCCCGGAAACTGTGTCGTCGCTCACCCACGGATGCGCTGTCCCGCCGTAATTTCCAATCGAGTTTTCCGTCCACACGTGCCCTGCGTACGTCGTGCCGAGAAGACAGAGGGTCAATCCCGCAGCAGCGAGAAGATGCCGAACCTCGACCGGGTCTTTCAGAACCGATTGGAGACGCAAATATTTTTCAGGACAGTCTTTCCTTTTTTTCAAAATGTTCATCGCATCAAACTTTCTTTTGTTTGTTCTGTAGTTTTTTTCTTTTGTTCGATCGAGGCGGGGCACGTCTCCTCAAATTGATTGATCTATTATGCTTCAATTTTCAAAAAAGTCAAGAAAAAAATGACGAAAACAACAAAATTCCAGAAAATTACCCCAAACAGCCTCTGAAAACATGAGAAAGTTAAAAAAAACCGCCTGCCGGACCTGTTCCATAGTCCCAACAGACGGTTTTAAAATCAAGATCCAACGCCGAAATCGGGATCAGTTCGAAAGCGAAACGACCTTTCCGTCGGAACGGTGGCCGAGATACTGGTGCGTCTCCGCGTCGATCGAGTAGCTGATGGTACGGGTACTTCCATCACAGAACGCCATGTTGAGCGAACCGGCGTGCGGACTGCCGAAGTTCCCGGTCGGGCCATAACCCGCGCGGTCCTGCATCGGACGGTACGTCTGGCTGTTGTTCGTCCAGCGGTACGTGTCGATATTGCACCCTTCATAGATCCCCATGTCGTCGGCAGAGTCATTCCCCGTCTCGTAATGGTCCGGGGTCAGGTACTTTTCGCCGATCATGTACGTGTTTGAGGTCCCGTCTCGCACCTCTCCCATGGTCACCTGGCTGTAGACGCAGGAAATGCCCGTCTGGTTTCCGGAAAGAAGCGTCGAGGAAAAGCTCGACTCCGTCACGTTCATGTTTCCGGGGCCGCCGTCCGTGATCTGCGTTTTGTCGCCGCAGTTCATCGCGTAGTCAAAAAGTGCCGCCTGATCGACCGCTCGTCCATTCGTGTAAACCTGCTTTTTCGGGCGCGGGCAGATCTTCGGCGTGCGTCGGGAAGGACAGACGAAGAACGAAACAGGCGACTGGTCGCGCTGGTAGGCGGCATCCTGCTGTGTGGAGGTGATCTCATCCGGCTTTCCGTCCGCCCCCATCTGGTAGAGCGCGTTCAGTTCCAGAAACGGAAGGACCGAGTACGTCCAGCCGCCCGGCTGTTTCTTGCCAAAACCACGGTCCGGATCCCCAGTCCAATGCCATCCGTAACCGCCGGAGGGGAAATACTTGACCGTACTTTCATGATTCAGCGACGCAAGCGCAAGCTGTTTCAGAGCGTTGGAGCACTGCATTCGTCTCGCCGCCTCACGCGCCTGCTGGACGGCCGGCAGAAGCAGACCGACCAGCATTCCGATGATCGCGATGACGACAAGAAGTTCCACGAGTGTAAAACCATTTCGGGAAAGGGGCGATTTTCTCGTCATGGGGCACTCGACCTCACTTTCTTTCTGATTTTTTGAAACGAACCGAACGGAGACCCAGTATCCCCATCCCCAAAAGCAGAAGCGTCATGGCCGCAGGTTCCGGAACCGCAGAGCCTTCACCTGTTCCGCCGCCTCCGCCGAGAGCCGTCAGCATGAGACCTTTTCCGCTGACCCACGCCAGATTCCAGTCCCCGCGTTCCGTTTCGAGAAGCCAGCTGTTGAAATCTTTCGACTCATTCAAGTCCCCGATCATTTCCGCCACGAGGTATCCCGTATCGGAGAGCAGCGCGTCTTCGGCGAACGCCACATCGATGAAGCCCGCATTTTCGTCAAACGTCGGCACTTCCGTCATGTTGAACTGACTGTAGAGCGTGTCGCTGGTGATCGTAAGCTCCAGCGTCGCGTTCGTGAAATCGAAACCGGGGATCTGCGCAAATCTGCCGGACGGCATGATCGAGACGGTACTTCCGTCGGCAAGCGCGAGCTGTGCGTCCGCGGCTTTCGCGAGCGTTCCGCCTTTCATGACGACGTCATTCAGCGTACTGTTTCCCGCAAGCGTCAGCGTTCCCTGCTCGACCGTCGTCGTGCCGGAAAGAGCGAGATCCGTCAGCGTCTGACTTCCCGCACCGGTTTTCGTCACGTCGGTGAGGTTTTCCGGAAGCGTGCCGGAGTAAACGTGGTCGCCGGAGGCAGGGGCAAACGTCAGAGGAGCCGCCTCGCCGGTATTCAGGATCTTCGTCCCGGTGAACGTACCATTCGACAGACCGCCGAACGTCTGCGCGTTGCCGTTGATGTTCAGCTCTGCGTCATTCTGGCCAAAACTCACCGGCCCCGTGCCGAGCGCGTTGGGAGCGTCCAGACGCAGGAAAGTCCGTTTATTTGACGTTCCCGGTGCCGTACCGCCGATGATCGTGCCGCCGGAGTAGTCATTCGTGTTCGCCAGCACGTTCGTCCCGCTGTCCGCAAAGATCTGAAGCGCGCCGGCTCCGGAAATTTTACCGCTGATGGTGGTGAAATTAGTATTCGCCATCGTCGTGTTTCCCCAGCCGCTCATCAAACCGCTGGTCGTGCCTTCCTCCAGGAAAACGGGGGACGCGATGATGGGGGAATTGTTCTCGTTATGCACGATCCCGCCGGCGAGCGTCAGGCCGCTGTCGCTGAGTTTTCGCCCGTTCGTCTCATCCAGAAACACGTACCCGGATTCTGAAACGAGCGTACCGGTGAATGCAGTCGCGTCGCCTTTGATGAAGATGGCTTCGTCAACTATTCCGCCATTGAGCGTGATGGTTCCCGTACCGGTGACCGTTCCGTCAAAGTAACCGGAGGTCTTACCGTATGTGCCGTTCAGGTTCAGATGCCCGCTGACGGCGACCGCGCCGTTCAGGTCGAACGTGCCGTTGACTTCCAGCTCGCCTTCCGTGACTTTCAGACCGTTGAGGGTAAGATTTCCGCCAATGGTCTGTTTTCCGGCTCCAATTTTCTCAAGGGAAAGTTGTTCATGCTGGATATTTCCGGAGAAGAATGCCGTATCGTCCGCCGTCGTGCCGTTTCCAAGGATGAGCGTCGTCCCGCCGCCG
>CAZRGJ010000278.1:0-4360 GCA_964599445.1 uncultured Planctomycetaceae bacterium
ATTTTTTGCGAATTTGAAATCGAAAAGAGGCGGAATCAAACATCATGGCACAGGAACCCGAACCTAGAAAACTGCGGATCCCGGAATTTCAGAAAGAAGACACGACTTGGTGGGTCCAGGGGCGCGATACGAAATCGACGTCTGCGAGACGGCGTGCACGGCGGAAACGCATGATCTGGACGATCATTGCGGCGATCATGACGGTGATTTTTGGCGGAATGGTGCTTGCGGCGTTCATCTATTGGCTCTGCTTTACGTTTGGGCCGAGAGACTGCGATCTTTTCACGCCGAAATGCGAGATCCTCAAAACGTTCACGTCTTCGCATACCGCGCCGATCTGGGACATGAAATACTCGCCGGAGGGGCTTTTTCTCGTCACGGCATCCGAGGACAATACGGCACTGCTTCTGGATGCCGAGAGCGGGGAGGAAATCGCTCCGCTGAAAGGGCATTCCCAGGGCGTCACGTCGCTGGCGGTTATTTCGCTGCTTCAGGGGGAACAGTACGCTCTGGCCTCGGAAGATAAAACGGCTGCGCGTTCTGCACTTCGGATCCTGACCGGAAGTAAAGACAAACGGGCGACATTCTGGAATTTCGGCGTTTTCCCGCCGACTCCGCAGCGTCTCGGCGATTCGGAGAACGCGTGGGAAAATACGGAGGAAATGGATCTTTTTGAGCTTCCTCCGGGGCATCTTAAGGCGATCGTTTCCGTAGCGCTGAGTTCGGATGGACGCTATGCGCTGACGGGCGGTGAAGATTGCCGATTTTACCTCTGGGATATCGTGAACCGCTCGCTGATCCGCAAGACGGTCGAATCCTCCGACGGTCTCGGCTTTGAAGAAGAGCTGGCCGCGCCGCACAATGGACCGGTCACGGCCGTCGATTTCAATCCGGATGGGAATTCCTATGCTTCCGGAAGTGAAGATGCGTCGATCAAGATCTGGGACAGCAATTCGGATGCTCTCATCCAGACGTTCCTTGGGCACAATTCGGCCATCACGGCTCTCAAATTCAGCCCGGACGGTCGGACGCTCCTTTCTGCCGGACGCGATCAGCGCATCATTCTCTGGGACATGATCACCGGGGCACGGCGCAGTGTCTTCAATACGGAAACGGAAGTGATGCACGCATGGATGAGCCCGAACGAAAAGTACGTCATCGGCACCATGTACGAGAATGCTTTGACGATGTGGGATGCCGTCAGCGGCGAAAAACTTCTCCAGTTCGTGGCTCCTGCCCGGATCACCTCCATGGCGGTCTGTCCGCTTCTGACGGAAGACGGGATCCCGGTCTATCTCGCGATCACGACGACCGAGAATCAAATCGTCATCTTCAGTACCCAGAAGCATCTTGGCGATATTCGGAATGCCGCGGCATCTAAAAAATAGTAAAGTAGAAGTTGGCGAGGCTGCGGGGTCTTTGAATAGATCCCGCAGATCTTTTCGGTATGTGTGCGGTTGGGATGGCTGATGGTTTGGGTGTCTTCCGCTGTTTTGGCCTGCCTGGGCGGAAGACCGCATGGGGACGTTTCTTCTCTTATTGATCGGGATTTCCTTAAATGGACGAGCAGTACTTTCTTTTTGAAACAGGCGGAAAACCGCAAGATCCATGGGACGCAGAAGTTCAGGGGGAGGAAGTTCCGGCGGTGAGCGTCGTTTTTCCGGAAGGGATCGCGAAACCTCTTGACTATGCGCTCCCTCCTGCGTGGCTTGGAAAGGTCCAGCCGGGAATGCGTCTTGAGGTCCCGCTCGGAAAATCGAATCGACCCGCGACGGTTTTCTGCATCGCGGTCCATACGGTCTCTGCGTCCCGGATGAAGCTGAAATTTGCGTCGAAGATCCTGGATGAGAAACCGCTCATTTCGCCAACGATGCTGGAGCTGACCCGGTGGATCGGCGAGTATTGGCTCTGCCCGTGGGGAACAGTCCTGCAGAGCGTTTTGCCGGCAGGAGTGCGCGAAAATGCGGGAACGCGGATGGCGGTTCTGCTTTCGATCTCCGAAAAGGGGGTGAAGGCACTGGAACTACGCAGGAAGGAGGCGCAGGAAGCTGCCGAGCCGCTGAGCTACGCCAATTTTGAGACCGTGCAGGATGCGAAAGTACGTCAGGCCGTTGAGAAAACGGAGATCCCGCGGGAATTGCGTCTGACGCCGACGCAGGAAAAGATCCTTCACACGCTGATGATGTGGGGAAAACCACTCACGACGGAGGAGCTTGCCCGGCGCGCGAACGTCTCGTACGGGCCGGTGAAACTGCTGCGGGAACGCGGGTTCATTCAGTCCCAGCAGTCCCGGATCCGAACTGGAGCCGGAGAACACGATGCCGGAGAGTTTGCGAAACAGGCGGATCTGGTCCTTAATCCGGAGCAGAATGCGGCGATGGTGAAGATCCGCGAGGCACTTCATTCACGCCGTGCGCCGCGTCCGATCCTGCTTCACGGCGTGACGGGAAGCGGAAAGACAGAAGTTTACGTCCATGCGATCCGTGAGGTCGTTCGGGCAGGGCGTCAGGCGATCGTGCTGGTCCCGGAGATCTCGCTCACTCCGCAGACGGTCCAGCGGTTTCGGAGCCGATTCGCCAACATCGCGGTCCTCCACAGTCATTTGACGGATGCGCAGCGGCACGATGAATGGGAACGGATCCTTCACGGTGACGTCGAGGTCATCGTCGGCGCACGGAGTGCCGTCTTTGCCCCGACGCCGCGTCTTGGGCTGATCGTCATTGACGAGGAGCACGAAACGAGCTTCAAGCAGGATTCCATGGCACCGCGTTACCATGCGCGTGAGGTCGCGATCCAGCGCGGGAAGATGGAAAATGCGTTGGTCCTGCTCGGTTCTGCGACGCCTTCTCTGGAAAGCTGGCATCGGGCGCAGTGCGGTGAATTTGAGCTTATTCCGCTCGTTAGGCGCGTCAAAAACCGGGTCCTTCCGCACGTTTCGACGGTCGATTTGCGGATCCGGGATCCGATCTCCAACGGAGCGATCGGACGGAAAATGCACGTCGCGATGAACGAGTGTCTCCAGAAAAAGCAGCAGGTCATTCTTTTCCTGAACCGCCGCGGTTTTTCGACGCACATTCAGTGTCCGGCGTGCGGAGCCGTCCTTTCCTGTCCGCACTGCGAGATCTCGCTCACGCACCATAAATCAGCCGGTGAGGTCATTTGCCATTACTGCGACTACCATTCCGTCCCGCCGCAGAACTGCCCGCAATGCGGAAGCCCGTCGATCCGGTATTCTGGAATGGGGACGCAGAAACTGGAAGTCGAGATCCAGAGCCGGTTTCCGAATGCCCGCGTTCTGCGGATGGACACGGATTCGATGCAGGCTCGGGGAGCGCACGAGAAGGCGTTCGCGCAGTTTCGTGCCGGCGAGATCGACATTCTGCTCGGGACCCAGATGATCGCGAAAGGGCTGGACTTTCCAAACGTCACGCTCGTGGGCGTCATTAACGCGGATACCGCGCTGCATCTTCCGGATTTTCGTGCCGAGGAACGCACCTTCCACCTCATTACGCAGGTTGCGGGGCGGACAGGACGCGGCGACGCCGGCGGCGAGGTGCTCGTTCAGTCTTTTCAGCCGGAAAATTCTGCGATCCAGTTCGCATGCCGACACGATTACCTTGGATTTGCGAATTACGCGCTCCCGCTCCGAAAAGCACTGAAGTACCCGCCGTATGGGGAACTTGCGCGGATCGTCGTGCGCGGGACAGACGAAACTGAAACGAAACAGGCTGCCGAGACGATCGCGCAGAGGATCCGGCAGGAGATCCAGAGTCTTCGAGCTGTGGATGGCCGAGTCCTGGGACCGGCGCCATGCCCGGTCGTGAAACTGCGCGATTTCTACCGATTCCACATTCAGGTCCATGCGCGAGACCGGGACATTCTCTGCGAAGCTCTGGGACGGGCGCAGGCGGAGGTGAAGCTCCCCGTGGAGATCCAGTGGATCATCGATCTGGACCCGCTCGCCATGCTGTGAGGTTCTGCAGGCAGAGCGTTCTGCTCTCCCTCTAGAACCCCATGATTTTCATCCATTCATGTACGCGGTCCATCCATCCGTCAAGGTGCTCTCCGCCGTTCCTGGCACCGAATCCGTGGCCTGCTTTTGCGTAAATGTGCATTTCAGCCGGAATGTTCATCGTGCGGAGTTTTCGGTAAACTGCCAGTGAACCCCACGACGGAACGGAGTCCGCGTCGCCGTGAATGATGCACATTGGGGGCGTTTGCGCGTCGAAGGGGAAGTCGGTGACCATTTCCATATTTTCACCACTCCCTGAGTAAGGACGGTCGCTGCACTCCCGAAGAACGGAGGCCGGGTAGACCGGGATCGCGAAATCCACGCTGCACGAGACCTGATCGTGTTCGT
>CAZRGJ010000279.1:0-2375 GCA_964599445.1 uncultured Planctomycetaceae bacterium
CATTCGGTGTGTCGCGGACATCAAGCCAGTCCTCCGAAAAAACGGAAGTGCTCCAAAAAAACGCAAAAAATGCGAAAAAGAGACACTGCATCGTCTTTGAGGAGAAGGCGGAAAGGATGGAAATGCGAAATGAAACGGCAGGCATGGGGAAACTCCTTTTGAAAAAATGGTCCATAAACGGCAGGTTTTCGTCAATTATACTGTGGAGGGGGCGTTTTGTCAAGGAGCCGAAAGTTGGGAGAGGACGGAAAACCTTCCTGAATGCCGTTTTGAAAAAATCTCATCCAGAAAAAAACGCCGTCCAACGATGAACGGCGTTCTGAGGTGGAATTTTCAGAGAATGACTCTAGAAATTCAGCATTTCGCGCATAAAGGCGAATCGTTTGTCGATGTCTTCGCGAGTGCTGCGTTTCAGGGCATCGAAACTGAAATCTTCAATGGTGAAACTGGCCGTCACGGTCGCGTAAATGAGGGCTTCTTTGATCGTCTGGAAATCTGCACAGTCTTTCGAGGCGAGGTATCCCATGAAGGAACCGGCGAAACAGTCCCCTGCTCCGGTCGGTTCGATGACTTTGCGGGACGGATAGGCCGGGAAAACGCAGACCTGGTCGTCTTCGCCAAGGAAAATGCAGCCGTGGGCACCTTTCTTGATGATGACGAAACGGGGACCCATTTTGCGAATAATGTCGCCGCATTCGAAGAGATCCTGTTTGCCGGCGAGAAGCTGTGCCTCGCTGTCGTTCAGGATCAGACCGTCCACTTTACGCAAAAGGGTTTCCAATGCCGGGCGCGAGCCATTGATGTAGTAGTCCATCGTATCGGCGACGATGAGTTTCGGCTCTTTGCATTCTTCGATGACTTCCATCTGGGATTCTGGCGAATTGTTTGCGAGGAAAATGTACGGGCATTTGCGGGCGTCGGCGGTCAGGTTCGGATGAAACGCGACACAGCAGTTAGGCTCAAAGGAAAGAGTGGACCGATTGTTCATGTCGGCTTCATAAACGGCTTCCCAGGCGGTCGTTTTCTGACCGGGAACGATCTGCAGGTTCTCGATGTCGATATTGTGTGCCTTGAGCATCTCGGAATCTTCGTTTCTCCAGTCTTCTTCGCCGACGATGCCGGAAGCGTAGACCTTGGTGAAGAAAGACGCTCCATAGGACGCATGAGAACCGGTTCCTCCGAGAACATTTTCACGCCGGGCGGTCTGCGTGTTGATCGTGTCGAATGCAAACGAACCCACGATAAGTAAATCTGCCATGGTTTTTTCCTGTTGGGTCTGATTTTTTTGATGGAATTGAATTTCCCTGTACTTCTGAACGATACAATGCATTCGGAGACAGTGCGCACATGGGAACATTCAGGAAAATTTTCCTTTTATTTTAACCAGAATGGAAGAAATGTCAATCGGGGAGGCGAGAATTTTCGTTTTATCTTGTACGGATGGAAAATTTTTATGAAAATCTCCAAAATTTTCAGTTTTTTTGAAAGGCGTTTCTTGAAAATTTCCAAGTTTCGGGTAAAATGGAGGAAATGTCTCAGATGTGCCAATCAGGAAACGTTTGAGCTTTGGTCCTGATTTTATTTTCCAACGAGACTGTTTCGTTTGAGCATTTTTTGCGCCTGACGATATTGCCGGAAGCTAACGAAACGGGATCGATCCATTCACGCGCAATGGTTTCCATTGTCCAGGGAGAACTATGAGCAATAATTCGAATAATTTTGAAGAGGATTTCCTGAAAAGTCTGGGATCCCAAAATAATCAGAATTCCTCTTCGGGAAATGAAGGCGAAAATTCCGATGAAGATCTTTTTGATTTTCATTTTGACGAAGACGTGCCGTCCTTGAATGAAAATGAGTCGGCTGAAAATGAGATTTTTTTCACGAATGAACCTTCGGAAACGGAAAATGCAGAGGAATTGGCTTTTTCTGAGGATGTGCCGGAAGAAACGCTGACGGATAGCGAGGGTGCCGCCGATCCGTTCTTTGGTTTTGAGATCGAAGAAGCGGCTCCGGCAGTGGAAGATACTCCGGCGTTTGACGGACTTGATTTCGGCGCGGACGTGGTCGAAGAAGCGGCTCCGGCAGTGGAAGACGCTCCGGCGTTTGACGGACTTGATTTCGGCGCGGACGTGGTCGAAGAAGCGGCTCCGGCGTTTGACGCTTTCAATTTCGGCGCGGACGCGGTCGAAGAATCGGCTCCTGCGGTGGAAGACGCTCCGGCGTTCGACGGACTTGATTTCGGCGCGGATGCGGTCGAAGAAGCGGCTCCGGCGGAGGAAGACGTTCCGGCGTTCGACGGATTTGATTTCGGCGCGGACGCGGTCGAAGAAGCGGCTCCGGCGGAGGAAGATGTTCCGGCGTTTGACGGACTTGAT
>CAZRGJ010000279.1:2475-4145 GCA_964599445.1 uncultured Planctomycetaceae bacterium
GGCGTTTGACGGACTTGATTTCGGCGCGGACGTGGTCGAAGAAGCGGCTCCGGCGGAGGAAGATGTTCCGGCGTTTGACGGACTTGATTTCGGCGCGGACGTGGTCGAAGAAGCGGCTCCGGCAGTGGAAGACGCTCCGGCGTTTGACGGACTTGATTTCGGCGCGGATGCGGTCGAAGAAGCGGCACCGGCAGTGGAAGACGCTCCGGCGTTTGACGGACTTGATTTCGGCGCGGACGCGGTCGAAGAAGCGGGCTCGGATGAAATGGAAGAAGTCGTCGTCTCGGAAGAAGTCGAAGCTCCGGTTGAAGCGGATGAGGCTTTGATCTCGGAAGAAGTCGAAGCTCCGGCGGAAGCGGAAAGTTCACCGGTCGATTTTCTGAATTTTGGTGTGGCTGCCGAGACTCCGGAAGCTGCGGAACCGACGGAAACTTCTGTCGATGTGCTGAGCGGATTTGACGAAACTGCTCCAGAAGCGGATGGAAATGAGACGTCTTCCGTCGACGGTTTGGAAAATGGCGAGGCGGCTGCATCTGCGGCGACGGCGAAACGGGTCGTTCGCCGTGTGAAGGCGCCGAAGAAAAAGAAGAGCATTCTTGGCGAGTTGATCAAAGTGGTGCTTGGCGGTCTGTGTGCGGTCCCCCTTGCGCACTATATCGTCTGGGGGATCTTCCTCGGCACGGGAAAACCGAAGGAAGGCGGACTTTATCCGATCCCGACGCCGTTCATTCAGCAGAGCTACAAATACGTGAAAGACTATCCGCAGGTTCCGATGGAAGTCTGGAAGTACACGCTCTACGGATTTGATCCTGCCCGTGATCTTGTCGAGGAGCTTCCGGCTGAAGATCCGGCCGCGGCGCAGGCAAATGAGAATGCGCAGACGGATCCGGACGGCGGTCTGAATGTTCCGGAGATGGATGGCGAACTCGAATTTGAGGCTCTGATGCCGGATGATGAAACGGCAGAAGATGCGGACAGTGCGGATGCTGCTGTGGAAGCGGAAGCTGCGGAAACGGAAGCTGCGGAAACCGCTGCGGTGGAAGAACTGCCTCTCACGTCGGAGACGCTCCCGGAATTTGCTGCTGCCGACGTCGTGCAGGAGTGGGATCCTGCGAATGCGGAAGCGTTCCAGAATACGCTGCGTCAGGCCTCCTTTCTGAAAGAAGGCGATGCTGAAAAGACGCTGAAAAAAGAACTTCAGGACAAAATGAAGGAACTCGGCAAAGAGAATGCGGAAGCTCTCAATCAGGCTTCGCTGGCTCTTCTGACGAAAGAAAATCACGGAAAGGGCGTCTTTGTCGTGGGCGAGATCACCATGGTCGCGAAACGCGGAAAGATGAATCTCCTGATCGTTAAACTTGACGGATCGAATGAAAAGGTGAAGATCCTCCATCCGAAGAGAAGTTCGCTTTTGACGAAGGGCAAGCACTATGCGTTTACCGGCGTCGTGTTTGATCCGGCGATGGACGAAAAGGTCGTGAGCAAAAAAGAAGGAGAGATCCTCATTTGGCGCGGTCTCTACAAACTGGTTCCGGCCAAAAAAGTGAAGAAAGCCGTGAAGGCCAAAAAAACGGCCCCCGCGGAAGAAGTGAAAGCTGAAGAAGCGGCACCTGCCGAAGAAGTGAAAGCTGAAGAAGCGGCACCTGCCGAAGAAGTGAAAGCTGAAGAAG
>CAZRGJ010000279.1:4245-4352 GCA_964599445.1 uncultured Planctomycetaceae bacterium
CGGTACCCGTCGAAGAAGTGAAAGCTAAAGAAGCGGTACCCGTCGAAGAAGCGAAAGCTGAAGAAGCGGCACCCGCCGAAGAAGTGAAAGCTGAAGAAGCGGCACCC
>CAZRGJ010000280.1:0-4349 GCA_964599445.1 uncultured Planctomycetaceae bacterium
TGCGTGTCGGACTCTTCGAGCGAGTTGCTCCCGTTCATATTGCACCGGTGACGGATACAGTGGAGCATCGAAAACATGTGGCCCGTCTCGTGAGTCGCCAGACGAAGCGTACGGCGCAGGACGTCCGTGTACTGCTGTTCGTCCTCCGGGTCGCCATTTCTTGCGATCGACCAGACTCCGATCCGGTACCGATACGCCGCGTAGCCGAAACAGAAATTCCAGTCATTCCCGGGCCAGAGGTCCGTCGAGGTGAACATCAGGCAGGCGGCCGCATTTTCCGGAAACCGCGGATAGAGGACCTTTTCCATCAGGTACATGACGTTAAACTGCACGTGATCGACCGTTCCCGGCAGGATCCGTCTCGCTTTTTTCGGCACGATGGAGTCCGAGAGCGGTTTCAGCCGACGCACTTCCAGACCGTAGAAGATCTCAAGATATTCGCACGTTTTGTCGAGGATCTCCTCCTGCTTTTCGGTGAACTCGCCAAGCGTCTGCACATAGAGGAACTTTCGCTGTTTCGTTGCCCGAACGGGCTGACTCCGCACATACTGGGAAAAAGACTGGTCCGGCTCGCGCTGCTCAAACTGCCAGTCGCCAGGCTTTGGTTCCGGAAAATCGTCGTAGATCCCCGTCGCCTGCACTTTTTTCGCGAACGCCGGCAGGACCGCCTTCTTCTGCGCGAACGCGTCCGCAGCCAGCCCCAAAACCAGACCGACCGCCAAAAGAAACCGCAGCACGGGAAGTGACTCTTTCATTTTTCATCCTCCGTTTTCCGGGAATTTTTGCCGTTCCTCAAAAAAACACGTTTCTTTTTTTCGCGCCAAGGCGCAAAGGTTTCGCAGAGGCCGCGGAGAGAATTTTGAGATACTCTCTTGCGCCTTTTCTACTTAAAAAATCGAAAATCGGTACACTTCCGTGCATTCGGAGTGATCCCATCAGCAAAAATCACGATGCCCAACCGCACGCGGCTGCCGCATCAACCTAAATCCCGTGCGTCAGCTTGAACCATTTGACTTTCAGCTGGACCATTAATGGGCATCCAGCGAACGCTTCCTTTCCAATGCTCGTCACGCTGTCGGGAATCGTCACGGACTTGATGAGGCTCTTGCACCAGTAGAACGCGCGATTTCCAATATTCGTCACGCCATGGGGAATGGTGACGGTGGAGGCTGATCCGATGTATTTCGTAATCGTGACGGAATCGCCGGAAATATTGTATTTAAACTGTCCTTTCAACTCCTTTTCCAATTCCTCTCGGGTCGTTTTTTTACGTTCCGATTGCTTAAGTTTCTGACGTTCCCGTTCCTGACGTTCGCATTTCAGCCGAATCGCAGAGATGATCGCAGAGAGAACCGCCTGTCGCTCACTTTCTTCAAGTTCTTGTCGCTCCTGTTCCAGACGTTCCTGTTCCAGACGTTCCTGTTCCAGACGTTCCTGTTCCAGACGTTCCTGTTCCAGACGTTCCTGTTCTTCACCGTTGCGGAGGGCTTCGAAAAATGCGGTGCAGGTGGGGAAGCGGGCGGTCATTTCCCGGTTCAGGGCGCGGAAGAGGGCGTCGTTGACGGAAGCGGCAAGGTGTGCGATCGGGGAGGGTGGGAGCATTTTCAGTCCAGCGTAGTGTTCACGGTTTCTGCCAGGGAATGGGAGTCGGCCGGCAAGGAGTTCGTACGTCAGGACGGCAAGCGAGTACTGGTCCGTGGACGCGTTCTGCTGTTCGGCCATATGCTGTTCCGGAGCCATGTACGCCGGCGTTCCGGAGTTGGTGCGGCTTCGGCCGGTTGTCGTGTTCGTCTCCTCGGTGTGAATGCGCGCGGCGATGCCGAAATCCAGAAGCAGCGGGTGGTCAAACTCTCCCGGTTTGCGGAAAACGATGTTTTCCGGTTTCACGTCCCGGTGAAAAACGCCTTCCCGGTGGACCATGTCCAGTGCGTTGACGATCGGATGCAGGATCGGAAGGACAGACGACATTGGGAGGCCGTTTTCGTGACCGGGCTGGACCTGAAACCACTCGCGGAGCGTCTCGCCTTCCGCGTACGCCATCACGAGAAACGTTCCGAAAACCGGGTCCATATCGATCCCCAGAAGCGGGCAGATGTTCGGATGGTAGAGTGACTGCGTCAGGTGAAAAACGCGCTCGACCTCCTTCATCGCATCGGCATCGTCGCGGAGTTCCTGCACAAGGAGCTTGCAGACGACTTTCTGAAAATCGCGTCCTCCCACGACCTTGACCGCCGGCCACGTCTGTACCATTCCGCCCTCGCCGAGCTTTTTCTCGAGACGGTAGTTCTGGTGCTCACCCAGAAAATAACCGGGCGCGAGGTTCTGAAATTATGCGGGAGCCGGCTGAAAACCGCCGCCGAGAGTTGGGAGCGAATTATCGGAGGTCATAAAAATCTCTCAAAAAAGGAAATTTCGTGTGAAACTTTCTCCATACTCCAAATGTGAAAAGTTTCAAGGTCCGGAATCAAAAATTTCAGAAAATTTCCCGGAAACGCGCCGCAGTTTTTACCACAGAGAGTACTGAGAAAAGAAGAGGAACGCTCCCAGACACAAACCTCTCGAAAAATACATTTTAAAATTCGATTTCCCCATCTTTTTGTAGTAAAATGGAATCCGTGTGGCAATATACCGAGTTTTTCATCACCACACGGATTCGGAAAATCTACGATTTTCCTTCTTGCATGGTCAGCTCACATTTTACGTAGTAAAATGAAATCCGTGCGGCAATATACTGCGTTTTTTATAGCCACACGGATTCGGAAAATCTACGATTTTTCTTTTTTAAATCTCGTAATGCGTTCCCATTTCAGTGATGTCTCACCAAAATTTACAAGTAGCCCGATTTCCAGATCGGCGGCATTCAGATAGTTTAATACCTGAGCTTTATGCGGTTTGGAGAGGACACCAACAGCTTTCAGCTCAACAAGAATATTTCCGTAACATACAAAATCGGCATAATATTCTTTATTCAGTTTTTTGCCTTTATACACGACCGTTAAAAGTTTTTCACGTACATAGGGAATTTTCTGAATTTTAAATTCTTCTTCCAGTGCCTCCAGATAGATCGGTTCCAGAAAACCATTTCCGAGTTCATTATGAACTTCCATGCAGGCTTTTATAATATTTTTGGTTTTTTCTTCTAGGATCAGCATTTTATTCACCTGAAATGAAGTTTGTGTTTGAACATTATTCCGTTTCAGAGATCTCGACGCCCCAGGTCTGAAGCGGCGCAAAGTTGATCTCCTGCCTGAGAAATTCGAGGGAAAGTGGAGTGCGTGTTCCGTCGGAGGCGATCTTTTCGACGCGGACATTGTTCAGGTCGGCAAAACCGGCCTCTTCCAGACGTGCACGGATCCGGCTTTTGACCGGGGTGTCTGAGAAATTGGTGAAGATGAAGACCATTTTTCGGACTTTTCCCTGAGTCCAGTCTCTTTTTTCGCCTTCCGGGTACTCCAGGATCCGCCACGTTGAGGTTTGGACTGCCTCCATGCTCACAAACATTTCGCCGTGCCATTTCCAGTCGGAAGTCACCGTCGGCAGCGGGTCGAGGAATTCGGCGGGCCGCGCCATTTCCCCCTTGAAGAAGTACGGCACGATGCTGTTTCGGAAATGAACGAGAGGGCGTACGTACTCCATTACCGCATTCCGCTGGATCGTCAGGGGAGAGAACCAGCCGATCTGTTCGCCGAAAATGAGTTGCTGCGCGGCTTTCATCCGGACGGCCGTATCGTCGCCGGAGTAGCTTCGGCCAAACATTTGGACCGCGCCTCCGTAAACTGCCGCAAAAGCGGGGACTGCCTGATCGGACTGGAGATGCCAGGTCAGCAGACCGTCAAACTGGTCGGCGTAGGTCTCCGCGTTGCATTCGGAGGTGAGCATCCGCTCGTTTCCGGGCGAAAATCGGTTTCCGGAGGCTTTCATTTCTGCGCGGATCTTCCGCATCATTTCCGCGTACGCTTCGACCCACCATGAACCGCCGCCGAGTGGATGGCCATGTGTCGGATCCATGCACTCGACGGCCTTCGCCGCCGCGACCTGATCGACGTAGACCGCCTTGACGCACTGATCGTTCATGAGTCCCCGGATGATCGCCGCGACCTTTTCCTGCCAGAGCTGTGTGGATGGACACATTGCGCCAAGCCGGACTTTGGAGCCGTCGGCCTCTGTGCTTGCGTACGTTTCCGTGAACGGCTCGCCGACTTCGTTTTTCGTCACGGCAGGGAGCGCGACACTGGTGAACTGGAAGTCCTCCATCCTGCGGTCCCGCGTGTCCCAGAGTCTTCCGTTGATGTACGGCATGACGAAAATGCTGCTGTCTTTCTGGATCTCGTTGACGGCTTCGCGGAAAC
>CAZRGJ010000281.1:0-4339 GCA_964599445.1 uncultured Planctomycetaceae bacterium
TCCGGATGATGTGGAGTTTACCGGGATACACTTTGAGATCAAAGACTGCAAAAAAGAGATCCCGCCGACTTACGGCAGGTTTGGCACCGCGATAAAAGAGCTGGAATTTTTTGCGGATCTTTTGCGAAAGGAAGGTTATGAAATCAAATGATCAGGATCAGGAAGGAGCTTAAAATGTTTGTTTTGGAAGTCGTTTTTCTTGCTCTCGGAATCACCTTTCTGGGGCTGTGGATCAACGTCCGCGCCAATCGCGAGATGCTTCGGGTATTGCAGATCCATGAAATGCAGAAGCCCGCAGGTGCAGAAGCTCCGGTCATCGAGACTCCCCGCACCTATACGACGATCTATCCACAGTTTCCTGACGAGGTTCCGCCAGGTCAAAAAGATCCCAACCCCTATATCGTGGATGACTCGGTCCTGGTCGAGATCGAGTAGTCAGCTGTCAGCTGTCAGCTAAAAGCTGGCAGCTTTTTTTATCGCATATACGGTCCAATTCTTGACTTTCGATCTTCTCATGGTAAACTGCGCTCAAAAGAAAGGAGTGCAGAATGGATCTCAAAAAAATTTTTCAACTGGTTTTGGAGCGCGCAGCAGATCGGATCCTGACGCCGGAAAGAGTGCAGGACCTGTTGAAGCAGCTTTTTGAAGAGCTGGAAAAGCTCGCGGAAAAGACGACGACGCCTTTGGATGACATGATTCTCGCGATCCTGAAAAGTGTTCTTACAACGCGGTCCAAAGCGGAAAAACTCACGGAATGGCTGAAGGATCATGCCATTGCCGGACGCTGTTCGGATGGATCCGGAGAGGGTGCAGCGTCTGGATTGACTACTGATCTGCTGACGTATGACATCTGCGGAGAAAAGAAACTTCTGGAAGCCGCTGCATGGGAAGCGGTCGATCTTCTCGAACCGCTGGCCGAGTGGGAGACCTGCGGAAAGGAGCGCTCCGATGTTTGACTGTGCACGAGTCCCGCTCATGCTATTCCTTTCTTTCCTGGCTTTCAGTCCGCCCGTTTCAGCAGCTTCGGGCGGACTTGAAGGTCCGGAGGAACTGGAATCCGGCAGAATTGGAACTTTTGAATCGGAATTGCCGGGAAGTGTGCTCATTTTCCCGGCTGGAAAAGGCGACCTGATTTCCGACTCCGGAAAGTTGAAATTCTACTTTTCATCCACTGTCCCCGGGGAATACACGCTGGTCTTCTTTGGTGTGTCTGAAGAAAATCAGCCGGTCCTGCTTCAAAAGGCCTTTCAGGTGAAAGGCTCGCGAAAAGCGGAACCTCAGCCGGATCCGGAACCTTTTCCGGATATGCTTTCCGCAAAAGAAAAAGAGAATTTAAACTGGTGCGTCAGCAAGATTTTGGAAGGTATTCAAAACAGAACGATCACCAGCACGTATCATGTCCGCGTCATGTTCAAATCTTACGCGGACTCGCTTTTCCAGGAGCCGACAGACGCCGTCAGGAAGACACTGGATCGATGGACATCCGAAGCGGATTGGACTTCACTTGAAGCTCTCCGGAAGTCTTTTTTGAAATTTCAGAAAGAAACGGCTCCCGTGTCCGTCTCAACCTGCCCGGATGGGCAATGTCCGAAACGATGAAAAGTTTTTTCAGTATCGCAAGGCGCTGGCTCGGGAAAGCGGAAAAGAAAGAACCGCTGGTCAGTTCCCGAATCGTGCCGATCCATATTTCCGTCAGGTCCATCACGCCTGACGGTCATGCAGGCAGTGATCCAGCGGAAGTGCAGATCGAAAGCAGGTCGGCACACACTGCCCCAGTTATGAAGTGCCGATCTGCTTTCATCCTCACGGATGTTTTCAGGACGAAACAAACGACAGTTCATCCGAATTGACACGCTTGAAAAGAGGGAAATATGGAAAAGACACCAGCTGAAAAGATCCGGGAAGCCGCAGAAAACGCGGTAGAAATGGAAACGAAAGAGGGGAAGGTCAGAATGCCTTCCATCTCGGAACGGATCAAGGCGGAGCAATTTGCGGCGAATCAGGAAGCCTCGGCAAATGGAAGTCCCTACGGCATCCGCATCGCGCGGACCGTGCATACCGGGCAGATGTGAGAGGTGAGGAATGGCGGAAAACGCACAGAAAGTCAATCCTTCGGCTGGGTGCCGATTCCGGTCCTGTTTCACATTCTGCGACACTGGCGAACTGGTGAAGCGCTCCGACCTGTCCCGGATCGAGTATTCGATCTACCAGTGGGACTCCTGGAGCGGAAAGAGGATCCCGGTCGAAGGTCATCAGAAAGTAAATGTCGATCTGGAAAACTTCCTTGAGGAAGGGACTTTAACGGACCGAGAAACTGGCGAAGAGTTCAATCTTTCGTTCCAGATCAGCGCGAAATACTCCCTGCCTTTTCCAAAGGCCGGGATGGAGTATGAGCTGGAAGTCGTCGTCTATGACGCGAACGGCGAACCGTCAGCGCATTCGACACGTTGTTATTCTACACCCTACGCTAACTGAAAGGACACAATATGTTGGAATTCAAGGACGATTTTGGGTGGATTCCGGATCGGATCCAGGCAGAGGAAGCCAAAACGGAAGGAACCAGATCCGATCGGGACTTTCTTCTTTCGATGGCAAAAACATTTTCTGATTCGCACAATGTTCCGGAAGTCTGGAATTTCGTTGACTTCGTGCATAATGCCGGGCGTCTGAAGGATGCCGAACATCCCGACTGGTGGAACCTGACGCTCTCGGACGGACGTAAAGCCGCGGATCTTTTGACTCCCGATCAGGGAAGTCTGCCGAACTGTGCAGGGGTCTCCGGGACGAATGCTGTTCAGCTCGCGGAAGTGCTTCAGAACGCGAATCGTTTTGGAGAATCCGAACCGCAGAAGTTCAATCCGTTGGGGACCTGGCAGATGACCAAGAATGGAAGCCGTTCCGGAGGTCAGACGATCTCGGCGATGGCGGAAGGTCTGCGAAGTATCGGATCCTGTCTGGAATCGGACCTCGGCAAATATTCCGATCGCCAGAACTTCCGCGTCCTGGACGATACCGCATTGGGGAATGCTGCGCAGCATCAGGCAGGTGTTGCGCTTTGGGACGATGACGAACTTTCCAGAGATGATCTTTGCGAGATGGTATTCATGCTGGCACGAAAAGGTTTTGCCGGATTCTTCGGCTGTGTCAGCGCAATTGCTGACGGAGTTGAAAAAGACCGGAACGGCGTGCCTGTTCTGCGGCTTTCCGGCCGAAAATGGGCGCATGCCATGGCCTGTGCAGGCTGGATGGAAAGAAACGGCACAGAGTACATCGCTATCATCAATTCACACGGTTCGCGATATGCGGACAGTTCCCGGAGTTTCGCACTCCCGGACCATTGCGGATTCATGGACCTTGATACTTTCCGCAGGATGGCGTCCGGTGCATGGTTTGACTTCTGCGCGATCACGACAGCGGAAGGAAAGCAGGACTTTTCCGCAGCGCCGACCCTGAATCCGTGGAGGGTCTGAGGTGTACGATAATCTCGTTTGGACGTGCACGCTGGGAGGCGTACTTCTTCTGGGCAATGTCGAGTCGGGGATCCCTTCCATCCTTGAGGGAGTGGGAAGCACGGCGATCGTTGGTTTCGTGGTCTGGTTCATGATGACGAAAATGAATGAATCGCTGAAAGAATTGACCAAAGAGACCAAAAAAGCAGTCAGCGAGCTGGAAGAGCTTTACCTCACGGTCTCGATCACTCACGAGATCGGAGAAGTTGAGGAGCTGGAAGAACGGCTCAAAAATCTCAGGATCCCAAAGAAGAGAAAGGAAACAGAATGAGCAAGTATCTTTACAAGAACACCGTCACGGTCCCGTCTTCAGGGACAGATGTTATTTCGGATGGAAGTACTGTTGGAGGCGATATTGTCTCAAACTTCCAAACATTGGCGAGGATCGTCAGTCAGCAAAGTGATGATTCCTCTTCCGGGGTCAATGTCGGAAAAGGGTACAATTCCGCGACGGGTGAATATTCAGCCGTCGTTGGAGGATCGGCAAATAGCGCAAAAGGGGACGGCCTGACAATTGCGGGCGGGTATAACTGCGAGGCAGATGTCATGGATGCTGTAGCAACGGATTCCGACCGAAACGGCTTGATGGCTGGCGGTTTCAGTTTCATGAAGTCGATGACCATTCCCGGATATTCATCCTATGGGGATTATAACAGGATATGCAATATCCCGTCCGGAGGGATGGCGGTCCTGAAACTTCAGATACTTAATCCGGAATCCGGCTTTGCTCAGGATTGCTTACTGATCATTTATCCCGGAAACTCCGGTTACGTATATCCTGATTATTGGGAGTCTTATTATGTTTCCGCTGAATTTTACTGCTCCAACGG
>CAZRGJ010000282.1:0-4334 GCA_964599445.1 uncultured Planctomycetaceae bacterium
TGGCGGTGCCGGAAGTTGTGGCGGTGCCTGAAGCTGTGGCGGTGCCGGGAGCTGTGGCGGTGCCGGCAGAGCAAACCGGTATGGAGATTTCTGATAGTATTAGTGAGAATAGTAAAAATATTCCATTTGTGCCGCGGAATTTTGGAAATATGCGTGTTGAATTGAGTAATTTGTTCCAACAAACAAATTTCCCTTATAAGCAATTTGATCTGCTCATTCAAATCGATGAGATCATCCATAAAGAAGTTAATGGGAAAATACTGTTGCAAATTCCATATTACGTGAGACCAAACGAAAAATACCGTCTTTTCATAAAAGCGCTTGAAAGTTTGGCTGCGGAACGTACCAATCCTGTGAAGGAGGTGCGTGATTACCAGGATTGGGGATCGATCCGTGATGCGGTCTGTCTTGACTTGGGAGATTCCGCTTGGGAATTGCCGTTGAATTGTCAGGATCTGCTTCTTGCTCATGCCCTGTTGGTCATGAAGTGTTCCCTGAAAATTGTCAATGCTGAGAATCAGGTGATCGGAGAATGGAAATTACCGATGTTTCGTTCTGGAATGATGGAAAATGAATTGTATATCAATCATTCCTGCAGTATATTTCCAGATCCGAATATAAAAGATGTATTACAGTATAACAGGGAACTTGCTGAAAAAATTTACTATTCGCAGAATTCGTTACTGTTGAAGGATCCCATAAATATCACGCATATCGGAACATCCTATGCGGAAAAGGATTTGTATTATTTCTCGATCTCCATGGAGCACATGCTAAGGCAGGAATATTTCACGATCGCGGTTTCGCCGGAAGTATATCAGCAAATTCGCTTTTTCAGGTGTGAAATTATTAGTGAAAATCCAGAAATGGAGATGATTTACAGGCGAGTGCCAGGTGAGAAAATACCAGTCTCTTATCCGCTTTCAGCTAATAACGAAAGCGTAAATGAAAAGACTGAGAAACAGCGCGGTTTGATGACGGGAAAATTTTTTTTCAGACGTAAAAACTAAGGTAAAAAGGGTCCTGAAATTTAAGGTTCAGGACCTTTTGCTAATTTGATCCCCATTGTCTAAATGAGAGTAGTTGATCTGAATTATGTGTAAAATGGGAATTATGGGCAAAGTGTTTTTTGTCATTTCCGTGTTTTGAAGTTTTGTCGATTGGATGTCGAAATGGGAAGATAGTGTACCCGTCCGTAGTTTCGTTTTGTTTTTTCCGGGAGTGAAAGGGAATTCCGTCATGCAGGAAGAAAAAGAGCCGTCCGCTGCTGAAATTTCAGAAAATCTGGAGCCGCAGATCGGCGGAAGTCTGGAAAATTTTGATTTTTCGCCCTCTGGTCCCCATACGGTCCACGTGCCGGTGATGCTGCGTGAGATCATGGCGGCGCTCGATCCTCAGCCGGGGCAGGTCATCGTGGACGGAACGCTCGGCGGGGCGGGGCATACGCGTGCGCTGGCGGAAAAGGTAGGAAAAGACGGTCTCGTCATTTCGCTGGACCGTGACCCCGGTGCGATCGAACGGGCGGAGGCCGCGCTGAAGGGACTCCCGGTCATTCTGGCGGAAAGCAATTTCAGCGAGCTTCAGGAAGTGCTCGATGAGATCAAGGTCGGAAAAGTGGACGGCATGATGCTGGACCTCGGACTTTCCAGCGACCAGCTTGCGGACCGGGAACGCGGATTCAGTTTCAATTCCGACGGCCCGCTCGATCTGCGGTTCAATATCAATGAGGGAAAACCGGCCTCGCATCTGGTCAATACGATGAAGGAAGCGAATCTTGCGGACCTGATCTACGAGTACGGCGAAGAGCGTTTCAGCCGCCGTATCGCGCGGAAGATCTGCGAAGTTCGCCGGGAAAGGCCGATCCGGACCGCCAGTGAACTTGCGGAGATCGTGCGCCGGTGTGTTCCGCGTTCCCCTCACGAGACGATCGACCGGGCGACGCGGACCTTTCAGGCTCTGCGGATCGCCGTCAACGGAGAAATGCAGGCACTTGAGAAGATCCTGCGGGAGATCCCCTACTGTGTGAAACCGGGCGGGAAGGTCGCGATTTTGAGCTTTCATTCTCTGGAAGACCGAAGAGTCAAGGATGCGTTTCGCGAGAAGCCGTTTTATCGCATCGTGAACAAAAAGCCGATCTTGGCGGACGAAGAAGAAGTTGCGCGGAACCCAAGATCCAGAAGTGCCAAACTGCGTATTGCGGAAATCGTAGAGGAGTAGTGCCGTGGGTAAAAAAAATCGAAATAAAGGCGGAAAACGGGATCGCTATGCCGATCTGTACGATGATTCCGGGTACGATCAGTACGAAAATGATGCTGACTACGAGTACGGCTACCAGGAGGAACTGGACAGCGCGGAGTTTGTGGACGCGGATCAGGACGCAGATTATGTTGAGGAGGAAGAAGACGAAGAGCCGGAGGATGACCGCACGGAAGTCTACGGGTATCGTATGCCCGAGCGGGAACCCGAGCCGGAGCCGGAGAAATCGCGAAAACCGGAGCGTAGAGATGTTTCGGTGAAGGCGGGAGCCTACGTGCCGGCGGAAAAGAAGGAAAAGTCCGCTGCCGCCGAGGAAAGCGCGGCCTGGCAGGAGATCCTTCAGGAAACGGGTGCGGATGCTGAAAAGCAAGAAAAAGGCCCCGGTTTTGGAGAGAAGCTGAAGGGGTGGAGTGCGGCACTCGGCGGTTTTTTGAAGAAAAAGAAGAGTGTGGGATCCGATGCCGGCGAAGAAGGACCGGCAGATGCGGAAAAAGAAAATGCGCAGGCCGATCCTGCTGCGGAAACAGGCGCAGATGCTTCGGCAGTCGAGAATGCACTGGAAACGCCGACGGTCCCGAAAGAGGGAATTGGAAAGAAATTCATGGAATTTGCCGGGAAGACTGCCGGCGGCATGAGATCCATTTTCGCACGGAAGAAAAAGGATCCGCAGGAGTCGGACGATGCCGGTGCTTTGGAGGAAGAGGCGATCGCGGCGGTGGAAGAGTCCGTGAAAAATGCAGCAAGATCCAAATCCGGAATTGCCCGGGCAGTGGAAGAGCAGCGGGCTGCATCCAGACCCGAACCCCAAAAAGCTGAAAAGCCGGCTGCGAAAAAAAGTGGATCGCAGGAAAGTCCTGCTGCCGTTCAGGAAGGCGTTCCGGGGATCCCTTCCAAAACTCCGGAACAGCTTGCGCGCGAAAACCGAAAAACGTATCTGATCCTGGGCTCGGCTTTCGCCGGTTTGACGGCTTTGTGTGTTCTGGCGGTCGTGCTTTTCCTGTTTGGAGGCGGAAAAAAAGGAACGGACACGGTGGCCGATGCTGATGATGTGCAGACGGCGGAAGGTTCCGCAGAAAATGCGCTTGCCGAGGGGAAAGATCCGGCATCGGATGAGCTTTCAAACGAACTTTCACTGCCGGCTGGGATTCTGGACGGTACGTCGGAAACCGCCAGATCTGAAAATGGTCTGCTTGCGGAGAATGCGGCAGGCGAAAAAGAGGAAAGTGCATTGGAGACGCCGTCGCTTTCTGATTTGGGATTGCCCGAAACGGATACCGATCCGGAAATGACCGTTGGGGATGTCGTGCAGTCGGGGACCCCTGACGAAGAAAACGGTGCGCTGGCAGGAGATCCGGCCGGGAAAGCGAACTTTATGGATGAGCTTGAGGCTTCCTTGGACGATCCGGACAAAAATGCCGAGCCGGCTGAGGAAAATACGGCTTTGGAGCAACTCGCTGCCGATGGGGAAGAGAATGCGGAGAATGCCGAGGATCCCCTCGCGAGAGAGTTGGCGGCACTCGGAAATGATTTGGACGAGACGGCAAAAACGGAAAGCGATGGCCCTCTGGCGATCGGCGAAAGTGCCGATGAACTGTCGGCCTCAATGGTGGGGCAGCCTGAAGAGATCTCGGAAGTACCCATGTTCCCGAAAGTAAAACAGGAAACGGAAGTGCCGAACGAGCTGCTGGCGGGCGATGCGGAAGATTTTGAGTCCAATGTCTGGAATGAATCCAAAGATGCGGATCTTCTGAATCAGGAACCTCTTGGAGAAACGCTTCCTTCGGATCCGGCGAAAACGGACGATCCCGATGCGCCGGAAACTGACGGTTTGACGGCCGACGCGCTGCCGGAAGAGCCTGGAAACGGCGAGCTCGCGGATGCGGAACCGTCGAAGACGGGCGGCACGGACTCACTTTCGGCGGACCCGGGCCTTTCCGAGCTCGCGGATGCGGAACCGTCGAAGACGGACGGCACGGACTCACTTTCGGCGGACCCGGGCCTTTCCGAGCTCGCGGATGCGGAGCCGTCGAAGACGGACGGCACGGACTCACTTTCGGCGGACCCGGGCCTTTCCGAGC
>CAZRGJ010000283.1:0-4325 GCA_964599445.1 uncultured Planctomycetaceae bacterium
TGCGAATACTCCGGCTCCGCCGTCGGTTCCCGGCATGTTTTCGCAGTTGGAAGATCCAGCCGGAGGGCTGAATACGAATCGGGTCCAGATGCCGGCACTCTATACGAATTCTGCCGAGGAGAATTTTGTATTCAGCGATTTCGATCATGCGGAAGACGAAGACGGATCCCTAGTCGGTATTCCGCCGGTCGGTGAGCTTCCGGATGTGAAGGGGGAAGTGGTTCCGGATGGTTTTGAATTTCGATGTCGGGCACTTTCTGCGGTTCCGGTACCGGCAGATCCCGTGAATCTTCCCCCCCGCCAAACGCTGATGCTTTTGCTTGTGGACCGTTCGGTGACGGATCTGACGTACCGTCCGGCTGTGGAAATGTGGAATCGCCGTTTGGAGAAAACGCGGTTCATGCTTGGCGAGCTTTCCCGGCGCGGGCGGGGGCGATACGATGCTGCGCTGATTTTTTACGGCAAGGAGGCGGACGGCACCATGTCGGTGGAAAGCGGTACATTGGGACGGAGTTTCCTTCCGGATAATCTGCTTGCGGAAGCTGCCGGGAAGGTGGAACCGATGATGGTCCAGATCCCGAACGGGATCGGCGGGCTGATTTCCCTGCCTCGCAAAAAACTCTCCTTCACAGACTGCTCGCCGACGCATCCGGCCTCCCCGATTCCGGGGTTTCAGCGTGTGGTGGAGATCGTGAGGGAATGGAATTCAGTACGGCAGGAAAAGATCCTTTCGCCCATTCTTTTGCACATTACGGCAGGTAAATTCCGGATGGAGGATCTTGACACGGCAATCGACTGTCTGAATGCCCAGGATCTGCCTCCGATCCAGCTTCAGCACTGGATCTTCACGGAGCGTCCGCATTCCGGAGTCTGCTGCCCGAACAGTTCGGATTTTACGCACGACGAGACGCTTCAGGCGATCTGGGAGCGTACGGATCCGCTGCCGGGACGGGAATTTCTGGCGGGAGTTCGACCGGGGATCCATGAAGAGTCCCGCGGAATGATGGTGAACATGGATTTCGATGTACTGTTTGAGGTTCTCGACACGCTGGCGGCAAAGAGCCGTCTGGCAGGCGGAACGTGACCCTATCCGGAGTTTGTGCGGTGGTGCGGCTGGCAGCGGACCGTAAAATGAAGCAGAAACCGGTGAGGTAAAGGACCTGCTTTGGAGACGGTTCCATGAGATTGACGAAAAGAAAGAGGATGAAGAGGCTTAAGGCATGACGGTATTCAAAAGTCGGATATTTTGCTATGCGAAGGATGGAGAAAATCCGGACCAGAATCAGGATGCGTTTCAGGTGGATGTGTCCCGCGGTATCGCGGTGGTCGCCGACGGCGTTTCCTCGGCAATTTTTTCGGCTGCGTGGGCCAGGATACTGACGCAGCATGTTGTCGCGGATCTTCCGGATCCGGGAGACGAGGCTGCGTTCCGCGACTGGATTGGCGGTTTGCGCAAGGAGTGGGAGGCCGGTATCGAAACGGAGAACCTGGCCTGGTTTCAGCGTCCGAAATTGGCGTCCGGGGCTTTTTCGACGCTTCTTTGGACGCACGTTCGGGAGATCGTTCCGCCGAAACCGGGGACTCAGGCCTGGGAAAAATTGCGGGATCCGGATCCTGCGAGACGCTGCTTCCACGTGAAGGGGGCATGCATCGGCGACAGCTGCCTCTTTCATGTTCGGCCTGGAAGCACGAATTCTGGAATGCTGCCCGGCACGGATCTCTTCTGTGCACTGCCGCTGACCGATCCTGCGGCCTTTGACCTGCCTCCGATCGTCATTGGGAGCAAAGATCTGGGACGCGACGCGCAGATGAAGTTCACGCCGATCGAGCTTTTGGTTCAGGAAGGCGACCTCCTCATTTTGGCTACCGATGCCGTTTCGCAGTGGCTCCTGCGGTGCTATGAGGCGCAGGCCTATCCGCGCTGGGACCTCTTCTGGGAACTGGATCAGGGCTCCTGGGAAACAGAGTTGGATGCCATGCGGGCAAATGGCGAGATCCGGTACGATGATTCCACGCTCGTACTTCTCCAGATGGGTGATTCTGAGACCTTCCTGAATCCTGTAGAGCCGCTTGATGCGGCAGAAATGCCGTCTGTTCCAGAAATGGGATCCTTCGGCGATGAAGACGACCCGGAGATCGAGCTTGAGACCGAGCCGATGGGAGTTTCGATGGACGAACTGGAAAACGCCCCGGAGATCGAGCTTGAGATCGAGCTTGAGATCGAGCCGATGGGAGTTTCGATGGACGAACTGGAAAACGCCCCGGAGATCGAGCTTGAGACCGAGCCTGCGGATACCTCGGAGTACGTGCCGGAAACGGTGAATGCGGAGACGTTTACGCCTGCGGCAAATCTTGAGTCTGAGTGTGAGGCGGAGGCGTTTGAGCCAGGCTCGGCGGACGAGGGAGAGGCCGTCTCTGTGTTTAAGTCTGGCTCTGCGGCCGTTGATCCAGACCCGGCGAGCGGCCCGGGACGCAGAGTTTCCAAAACGGCCGGACAGAACGCAAGCAGTTCTGTCCGAAATGCTGAAAACGCCCGAATTGTCCGAAACGCAGGAAATGCCGGAAGCCCTCAAAGTACCGGAACGGCAAGAACGCAGGGGGGATTTCAGTACCGGATGGCGTCCTCGAAATCACCGCGCTGTTTTGAGGATGGCGAAGGACCTGCTTCTTCTGCGGAGGCATCCCGGCAGGTATCCGGGAGCAGGATCCCGGCGGGAAATGGTACTCCAGCGGTTTCTGCTTTTTCTGAGGGAAGGGGAGCTGGTGCAGGTGTTCGGACTTCCGCAGGAAATGGCTCGGGAGGAGTTCGTCCGGCGGGAGTTTCCGGAAATGCATCCCAAAGCGTGTCTTCACGCGCTTCTGCGTCGGCAGAAAGCTCTGATCTTACGAAAGGCTGGCAGCAGATCCGGGAAGGTTCCGCACAGATCGCGGGCATTCTTGGCGAGCAGCTCAGCGACAGCATGAGCCGGCTTGGGTCCAGCATGAACCGGCTTGGGAGTCAGCTAAATGAAGGCGTCGACCAGTTTAGTGACGCAGCGAAGCCGAAGATCCAGAGCATGGCCTCCCGTTTTGCCGGGCTGTTCCGGCGTAAAGACTCGGAGGGAGAGGCACAGTCGACGGAAGATTCGGAGTCGGAGACCCATGAACCTCCGAAACGGGTAGTGGATCCTAATCGGCGCCGTTTCTACAATCCGCCCCCGAGAGAGTAAAATTTTTGAAAAAAAACTCCTTTTTGGAAGGAGGGGGGGCTTGACAAAAAGCCCCTCATGGTATATCAATACGGAATTGACTGCGCGCATTCCGCAGCCTCCCCTCTGCCCGTTTCTTGCGGGATGGCCGGAGACGGTCTGCGTGAGCGTGAAATATGAACCAGGTAAGGATAAAGAAATGAAAATTTTGCCTAATTTTCCTGAAACCCAGACTCATCGAACTGAAAATCAGCCGGCCGTTCCGGAATTGGGAGTTTTGTTCCCGTTTGACGCCTGGATGCCTTACTCGGCAGGTCTCCAGGAATTTGTTGCCCGGCCTATCTTTTTTCCCGGTCTGGAGAATGAGTTTTCCGGAAATCTCATGCCCGCCTCCGTGCCTGCCTGGCTGATGCCCGATTCCGGATTGGAATTTCTTCCGCAGATCGGCACTCCGGAGACGCTGTTTTCCGGGGACGCTTCAGAAATGGCCTGGGATTCCGAGTCTGGTTTCACGGTACGGGATCTTCCGCCTTTTGTCGTCACGAATTCCTACGATGATGAGGAAGACGACGAAGGAATGGACGATCTTTCGGACGGCGACGACGAAGATATTTACGAAGAGGTCGAGAGCTACGCGGATTTCGACGACGATTTCGACGAAGATTTTGAAGACGAATTCGACGAAGACTACGAGGATCTTGCCCGGATCGATGACGAAGACGGCGATGGCGACGAAGATGAGCTTGGCACGACATCGACGCGCTACGAGGAAGAATTCGGCGACGTGGACAGCCAGACGAAATTCCTCCCGGACAATGAGGAGACCATCATCGACGAGATCGACGAACCGGAATCTTCTGTCTTCAATGATTTTGGAGATGACGAAGAGAACGAAGCCTTCAATGAATACGATTCCTGATTCATTGGTCCCCTGCCCGTGCCACAGTTTAGGAAGTTTCCGGACTGCGGTTTCGGAGCCGGCAGAATGGCGGTTCGGGAGTCTCTCAGCTGTGGTTTGGGAGTCTGCGGAAGTCTGTTTTCGGACAGGGAAATCGTGAACAGGGTGCCGTAAATGCGGCATCATGGAAGGAAAATGTCAGCCTGAAGATCGAAAGATTGAGAATGGACCGGAAACGG
>CAZRGJ010000284.1:0-571 GCA_964599445.1 uncultured Planctomycetaceae bacterium
GGCGTGAAGGCGCCAAATTCCAAAGAAGCACCGGACTCCAGGATCCCGGCTGCGAGAACTGCTGCCGCACGTTTGGCCGCCAGAAGTTTGGCCGGACGGAAACTCATGCCGAACGAAGTGTCGAGAAGCAGGTACGCCTTGCGCCGTGCCGCTCCCGCGTAGACCCGCACACGCAATTCGTCATGCCGTGCACAGATCCCCCAGTCGATCCTCCGGGGATCGTCGCCCGTCGTATAGTCGCGCAGTCCCGTCCATTCCGTTCCGCCGGCCGGAAGCATTTCAGGACGGAATGCGAGGATCCCGCCGCCGCAGCGCATTGCTGTCCGGACGCTGACCTTCAGCTGTCTTTCAAGCTCCGGAGTGAAGATCGATGCCATGAGTTTCCCTTTCGTACCGTAAATCTCTGCCGGCCCGCAAATCGTGCCGACCCGCAAACTATTTGCCGATGAGCTGCGTCAGGATCTCGTCTTTGGAGATCCCTTCAGCTTCGCCGCGGAAGTTCAGGAAGATCCGATGGCGAAGAACGGGCAGGGCGAGCTTCAGGACGTCATTTTTCGTCACGTCAGGACGA
>CAZRGJ010000284.1:581-2488 GCA_964599445.1 uncultured Planctomycetaceae bacterium
GGACGAGCCTCCACCGCTGCCGAGAATTTTGCGGCCAGAACGAGTGCCTGTACTCCACGCGGGCCGACTCCGTAGCGAACGTAGTCTTTCACTGCGGCAACTGCCGATTTCCCCGTCGGCTGCGAGGCGTCCAGAAGCGAAACGCACCAGCGGCAGAGATCGTCGGAGATCGCGACGTTGCGGATTATGTCGCGCATCTTCAGGATCCGCTTGCCGTCCATTACGCTGCGCAGGACCGGAAGCTGGGAACCGGTAGACTGCTGAAGGATCACGGCCATTTCGTCCGGTTTCGGCATGGAAGTTTTCGTCTGGAAAAGGAATCGGTCCACCTGCGCTTCGGGAAGCGGGTAGGTGCCTTCCTGTTCCAGGGGATTCTGTGTCGCGACGATCATGAACGGATCCGGAAGCGCAAAGTTTTCTGTCGAGACCGTGACGGATCCCTGCTCCATCGCTTCCAGCATCGCAGACTGCGTGCGCGGTGTTGTGCGGTTGATCTGATCCGCGAGGACGATGCTCGCAAAAAGCGGGCCTTTCTGGAATTCAAATGCACGGCGGCCCTGCGCAGTCTCCATGATGACGTACGTGCCGATGATGTCCGTCGGCATCAGGTCCGGCGTACACTGGATCCGGCTCGAAGAAAGCGTCACGATTTCCGCAAGAGAATTCCCAAGATGCGTTTTCCCGGTACCGGGGAGGCCTTCGATCAGGACGTGTCCGCCGAGGATCAGAGCCGCCAGCGACGTGCGGACTGCTTCACTCTGACCCACGACCGCTTTTTGAAGCTCGTGCTCCAGTTTTTCAAAATCAGCCGCTACACCCTGCAGAAGCTGAGTCATTTCCTCTCGCGTGTATGCCATTCTTTGAAACTCCTTGAAATATGGAATTTTGCTGTTTGGTTTTGTTGTTTTTTTTGTGGTTGGATCGGAAGGACCTGAATTTCTGATCTTCGCTCCGGAGGCAGACGCTCCACCCCCGGATACTCATTTCTCAGACTCGGGACCTTTTCAGCTGCGGAATTTCTTCCTACTCCGGAGCATCTTCCGAAAGCGGTTTCGGCGGCGCGACCGGTCCAAGGAAACTGTGGAAATTGTCGTGTCCCAGCTTCGGCCAGCCGGCTTCATTCAGTTCTTCCGAATCGCAGCGGACAGCGACCAGAACATCGTCATCCAGAGCAAACGTCAGGAGCTTCGGAGCCGCGATCGTTCCGGCAGAACGGATCCCTGCTTCAAATTTGGCCGACCATTTTTTGTCTCCATGTGAATTCAGAGCGTAGAGCCAGCCCGAATTGTCGCCGAAGTAGATCGTTCCGTCATCGCCGATGCACGGCGTCGATTCGATCATGTCGTCCGTCTCGAACTGCCATCGGATCTTGTGCGAGATTCCATCCACGCAGACGAGGTAGCCTCGGTTGCCCTGGCGTGTCGACATGCTGGCACCGACGTAAATGTTCCCATTTGCGTCGATGACCGGGGATCCAAGAAGCTGTCCCGGCATGTAGGCCGTCCACGCGACTTCACCGGTGGAATGGAATCCCAGGAGTTTTTCTGCGCGCGTCGCGACGACGATGATCCCATCCGCTCCAATTGCCGGAGACGAGTTGAGGAAACCGCCGGCGTAGCCGACTTCCTTGCTCTGATCCCAGAGAAGGCGTCCGCCTGCGTCGTCAAGGTCAATGGCGAAAAGGTAGCCGTCTTCCGACCCAATGTAGAGCACGCTGCCCGCGATGACGCCGGAAGAATCGAGTTTGGCGCGGGTACGGAAATACGGTTTGGCGTCTTTCTGTCCCTGCGCATTCACGCGGATCAGGCCTCCATTGTATCCGCTGATGAGCGTGTTGCCCCAACCGTCAACGATGGGAGCTGCATAGCCCAGCGGTTCGCCGACCTGGACCGGACGATAGGACTGCT
>CAZRGJ010000284.1:2498-4304 GCA_964599445.1 uncultured Planctomycetaceae bacterium
CTTTCCGTCTTTCGTCACCATGTGCAGGTAGCCGTCCATCGCGTGAATATGGTAGTCCCCGTGCTGGTCCACCACGACCGGTCCCGGAACATGGGACTGGATCATGTACTCCCAGACGACTTCCGGTTCTGGACGCGTGATGTCCAGGCAGAAAAGCTTGCCCTGAGAGACGAGCACCAAACGTCCTTTTTCATCCACGACCGGTGCATTGCGCATTGGTCGCGCGTCGCACGTGAACGGAGGCTGTTCCGGAAATCCCCAGAAACAGCGTTCCGGTCGGTCGATCTCCGGACGGATCTGCGGACGCGGTTCCGGTGCACGGTATCGCGGACGTTCGGCCTGCGCTCCTGCTGCCGGACGCTGCGGGACCTGACGAACTCGGATCCCGCGCTGTTCCGGAGCTGCCGCCGGTTTCTGTTCGGCCGGAGCTGCCGGACGCTGAATTGGACGCTGCTGGACCGGTGCCATGGGGCGTTTCTGGGGAGCTGCCGTTGGACGCGGAGCCGCAGGCGGACCCGCGGGACGCTGTACCGGAGATCCTGCAGGACGCTGAGGGGCTGCCGGAGCCGTACCTGCTGGATGCGGGATCGGTTTCATGCCCGGTTTGAGTGTAGGTTTCTGGGCTTCCGGCTGTCCGGGGGTCGGAGTGGGGCGCGGTGTCGGTGCGGTTTCGGCAGCCGAAACTGGCGGCTGCGCTGGTGCCTGCAGCGGAATATTCTGCTGGACCGGCGGCTGTGGTTGGGCCAGCGGTACATTCGATTCCGGAACTAGAGCCTGTACCGGTGCCGAAACTGGAGCCTGCGGAGCCGTATTCTGCGGAACCACAGAGGCCTCCTGCTGCGGGAATGCCTGACCAGCTGCCTCTGCCGGTACTCCGGTCATTCCTGCATTCATGTTCTGCATCGGAGCCATTCCCTGCGGAGAAACCTGCTGGGGCTGCTGCATTTGCTGATTCTGCGGCATCTGGGTGTTCATCCCCTGCTGCTGGAATCCGGTCTGCTGATTCTGCGGCATCTGGGCGTTCATTCCCTGCTGCTGGAATCCAGTCTGCTGATTCTGCGGCATCTGGGTGTTCATCCCCTGCGGGCCGAAATTTCCGCCCTGCTGCGGGTAGGCGTTTCCTATACCTTGCGGAGCCGCACCGAATCCCGGACGCTGAAAGTTTCCAGACATCTGGCCGTTCATCGACGGATTACCTCCCATCGGACTGCCAAAACCGTTCTGCTGCTGGAAACCGCCGCCCATCCGATTCATCGTACCACCCGGCATTGCATTTCCCGGCATCCCGCCCATACGTCCGGGCATCGCGCCTCCAGGAACTGCGCCGCCCGGCATTCCGCCCATGCGTCCGGGCATCGCACCGTTTCCAGGCATTGCACCGCCATAGGGAGCCGACGGATTGGGACGCTGGAATCCGGCATTCATGCCTCCCTGCTGTCCAAAAGCTCCCTGCTGCTGGAATCCGCCGTTCATGCCGCCCTGCTGGAAATTCCCGCCCTGCGGCTGGTAGGAGTTCTGCTGAAATCCGCCCTGCGGCGTACCGTATCCTCCCTGACCCGGAAATCCGCCGTTCATCCCCGGCTGCTGCGGTCGAAAACCGCCCTGCTGCGGCATTCCGTAGGCACCATTTCCGCTGTCTCCCAGTGCGCGAAAGAGTCCAATTCCCTGCGACCCACACTGCGGGCAGCGAAACGGTTCGGTGGGCTGCGTCAGCGTGCAGCCGCATTTTGTGCATTGAAATGTCTTCATCTCAAATCCGTTTTATCGTAAAGTTTTGTTTTCTGGTTTGATTTTCTATTCTGTTTG
>CAZRGJ010000285.1:0-4300 GCA_964599445.1 uncultured Planctomycetaceae bacterium
GAAACAGCCGGACCGGTGCACTTCTTCTGGAAGTCGTCGGCGAGATCTCGCAAACGCCGCAGATGCTCCCGTTCGAGCTGACGAACCGCTACCATCTGGATGCCTGGGACGATGAAGGGCAGTATCTGCGCAATCCGGGCGCACGCTGGTTCTCGTCGAAATCCCACTGGTGCAATACGCCGTATCTGCCGCCGCAGATGATGCGCAAGATCGAGTACCAGCAGATCGACGAAGGAGGTGTGAAACGCGGGTGGTTCGGTTTCGGAAAATCGTCTTCCAAAGTCCGGACGAACAAAGTGGAAGTCGCCCGCCGTCCCGATATTTTCGAGGACTTCTCCATGGTCCGCATGGGCAAGGAAGCGGACGACATCCTTCAGGTCATCGCGACAGACGACGACATCCGAACGGGCGTCAGCTCGCCGAAACGCTACCTTTGGGCTGATGACGCGAGCTGGCTGGAAGGCGCGAACTGGCATATGGCGGATCCGTACGACCGCGAACAGAGTCGGACGTACTGCGGCACGCTGCGCGGTTCGCTTCTGAAATTCATCCACGAAGACGACAATGATTTCCTCTTGAAGGAAACCGGTGTTCGTGCGCAGGATTTCGCTCCGGAAACTCCGCTGAAACCGCGACATGCACCGCGTGCGCTGATGACCGGCGCGATCTACGAACTGCTCGCTCAGGCGTACACATACGTGAACTCGATCGCCTACCGGATGCAGTCTGGCGACGCAGGCCGTGCGCGCGAGATCCGCACCCTGACGCTGACCTACCCCAGCGGCATGATCTCCGAAGAAAAAGAACGCCTGGAGAAGCAGGTCCAGAAAGCGATCGAGATATTCAGCATGACCCTCGGCCGCCATCAGCACGTCAAGCCGCTTCTGAATCTTTCGATCGACGAAGCGAGTGCGGTCCACCTGACCTACATTTGGAGCGAACTGCGTCTTCTGGGACAGGATCCGCGCATCTGGTTCGAGTCGCTCCATCAGGAACGCTCCAATCCGGAAGAGAAAAAGGAAGAAGAAGCTCCGGCAGCTCCGATGCTTGGTTCCCCGGCTTCCCGTCGGCGCATGGGCGCGATGCGCGGTGCGGCTCCAAAGGAAGAATTTGGCGAAAAGAACCACGAAGTGCGTCTTGCGTGCATCGACATTGGGGGCGGTACGTCCGACCTCATGATCGCGAAGTACAATTTCGAGTCGAAGATCGACGACAGCATTCGCGGCAAAGTCCTCCATCAGGACGGCATCTCGCTGGCAGGTGACCAGCTGGCGAAACGCCTTCTGGAACGCATCATCATCCCGGCATTTGCCGACACGATCGCGATGGACGAAGAAGACGTGAAGCTCATGTTCGGTCCGGAAGTTCCGCGCAACCGCGAGTTCCGTTCTCAGCGCATCACGTGGATGAACCGTCTCTTCATTCCGCTCGCCCAGCAGTACCTCACTCTGGCGACCGAAGGGATCACCGATGAGCCGGTGAACCACATGGATCCGGAGATCATCGACCCGGCGATCCTCGAATCGCTTCAGCGCGTTTTCGACAAACTGCGCGGTCCCGGCTACTACAATCTGCAGCAGGACATGGAGCTTTACTTCCATCCGCAGGAATTTGAAGACGTCGTCATCGAAGTGTTTGATGAACTGATCTTTGACTTCTGCAAACGCTGCATCGACTACCAGGTCGACGCCGTCCTGCTTGCGGGTCAGCCGTCGAAACTCGGTTTCATTCAGAAACTCGTCCGCATGTACCTTCCGCTCCCGCCGTCCCGTATCGTTCCGATGTTCCACCACTACGCGGGCAACTGGTATCCGTACCAGGACGAAAAAGGACGCCTTCCGGGCATCATCATCGATCCGAAAAGCCCGGTCGTCGTCGGTGCGGCGATCAACTTCATGGCGACTAACGGTATGTTGCCGCAGTTCAAGTTCGAGATGGAAGAGCGCACGGACGAAAACTCCTACTATTGGGGCGTCATGAGCGATTCGACGAGCGGGATCCGTCCGGAACGCATTCTCTTCTCGCCGGCAGAAGAAAACACGCGCGAGGACATCATTGAGTTCCGTACCAGTTCCCAGCGCGTCATCATTGGCCGTAAGATGAGTCCGATCGAAACGGCGCAGGCCTCTCCGATCTACGTCATCAAGATGGACGTTGGCGACAGAATTGGACGCACGGACGTTTCGATCAAAATCAAGCGCCACAAGGCGGAAGCCGGACGTGACGAAAATCTGGAAGTCGATTCCGTCAGCGGCGTCGTGGCTGGAGAAGATGCGGTCCTTGGCGAAAACGTCTTTTTCAACTGGCGCACACTTGCCGACGAACGCTACTATCTCGACACCGGAGGCCTGGACAATATCGAACTTGGCGGTGCGATTTAAGCCCGAAGTGAAAGGAGAGCACGATGTCTTTTTTGACGAGAAAACCGGAAAACGCACAGGTTTCGTCCCCCGCCGCGGCTGCAGCAGAACGACAGGCGGGATCCGGTGCTGAGATCCCGTCCGGAAAACCGGACAGTGCGTCTGGAATTGTGTCCGGCAGTGCGTCCGGCACGGTTTCCCTGGCGGCGCTTTACCAGGCCATTGCGGACTCGCAGTCCCAGATCGCGCAGTATCTTCTGGCTCGGGAAGCGGACGTTCAGAACCGTTTGGAGTCTGGGAGTTTCGGAACATCGAATGCCGGAACCGCTACGAAAGATCCTACGGAAGCCTCCGTCGGCAATTCCGCAGGCAATACTCTCGGAAGCGGTTCGGAAGCATTCCCTTCACTTTCCGGCAATCCGGCCATGGCAGGAGAACTGCGTCAGATGGCGCAGCAGTTCCCCGTGATCCTGGACCGTCTGAATATGCTGGGACAGTTCATGGATCAGCAGATGATGACTGCGATCACGCAGCGTTTCGATCGGCTGGAGCTTCTTTTGAAGGAACTCCCTGCCGTATCCGGAGGAGGTGTTTCCGGGACAGTTCCAGGAAGCGTTTCCGGAATGGGCGTCCATGAAGGCCAGCAGGCCGTCGGTTTTGATGCAGTCGGAGGGATCGCTGGCAGTTCCGCAGATCCAAACGCCAATGCGGCAGTTCCCGTTTCCGAGACAGCAGCTGCTCAGGGAATGGATCCATCGGTCGGATTTTCAGACGGCATGAACAATTCCCCCGTCCCGCAGGAGATGCAGTCTGCGGTATCTGATCCGGTTCCGCAGGCCATGGTGTCCCAGACTTCGCGTTCCACACGTTCCGGCGACACGATGGATCAGCTGGACAAAGGGGTCTTTGGCGAAATGGCACTTGAGCCGTCGATCCAGAATGAGCGGCAGTACGTCCTTCAGGGGATCCTGGCACACGACGCCGTCTGCTCCTATCTTGGCGGGATCATGATGATGTTCCAGTCGTCGACTCCCGAAAAAATGGTCCTTTTGCTCAAGGATCTCGGCGAGGCGCTTTACCGTCTGGTCAACTCTCTTCCGGAAAATGATCTGGAACAGTTTGAGGACTCCGTCGCACGCTGGGCGCAGTGGCTCTGCGAAAGTGCGGGTCTTCAGAACCGGATCGAACTGGTACGTCCGGGACAGCGTTTCGATTCCTCGCGGCATAATTCCGCGTCGCGCGGAGTGACGGTCACGCAGGTCATGGGGTGGGTCGTCCTTCGCGGAAACGGCTCCGTCTATTCCAAGGCCCTGGTCGACGTTCAGTAAATCGGGCGAGGGACCGAAGCGGTTTGCCTCAAAAGGCTGACGGCATCCCGGTCCGCAATGCAAACGGCAGGCAGTGATCGACACGCAGTCTGCCGTTCATGCAGAAGAAAGTTTTGCGGTTCCGGTACGCCTTTTTCCTGTGCAGAAAAATATCGCATACGCAGGAAAATACCGGAAAGATAAAACGATACACGAAAGGAAAAATTTCAGAAAAAATGGATTTTGGCAGTTTGAATTTTGGTGATCTGATGGCTCGGGCTCAGGCCCTTCAGTCTCAGGTCCAGTCGATGCGGGAGACGATGCAGAACTCCACCTTCACGGGGGCGGATGAAGATGAAGCGATCCGCATCTCCATGACGGGAAGATATGCCCCGGTTTCGGTCAAATGCGACCCGGAACTTTTTGGAGAGGAAGAGGCGGAAATTCTGGAAAAGATCATCTTCGCGGCGCTCGTGAAAGTCACGAATCAGATCCGTTCTGCGGAAGAACAGGGGAAGCAGGACTTGGGCCAGTCTCTGGGGCTGCCGCCCGGACTCATGGGGCAGTTCCCCGGCCTTTGATCTGAGGTTTTGCAGGATCTGCCGATTTCGGCGTTGGGGAGATCCCGCTCAA
>CAZRGJ010000286.1:0-1929 GCA_964599445.1 uncultured Planctomycetaceae bacterium
AGAAGTTGTTCTTTCTGATATTGAGAAGTACATCACTCAACATACAGGAGGAATGGAGATCCTGGAAAAAAGATACCGTAGTGCATTTGAAGAAATTATTACCATTAACGAATTGGAACTTTGGCTGAAGAACCTTTCAGCTAAAGCTCTGGACCAAATCATTAAAGACATTGAAACCGTCTTTAACTTAGAAATGAATATAGAGGACCAATAAAATGAAAACATTGCTCATCACGATCGCGATCGCGGTCGGAATGTTTCTCTTTTTCTTCTTCTCGATCGGTTTTTCGCACCTGATCGGGCGGCGGAAGATGATGTGCTCGTGCGGTCGGGCACGCGCAATGGAAAAAGAACGTGAGGCCATCATCAAAAAAATCAAAAACATTGAGGACGTCGCGGACAAAACTCAGTTTCGTGTCGATCACTGATGCGCCCGGCAGTCCGAATGAAGTACTTTTTTGAGACTGAAAGACCTAAACTCCCTAAAATGACCCAAGACCTGAAAAAACTCCTCCTCGAAACCGCAGAGGGAAACCATCGGCTGACGAAAGATGAAGCACTCACCCTCTTTCACTCCGCAGACCTGGCGCTTCTGGGACTTGCGGCACAGAAAATGTCGCGCCGTCTGCATCCGGAGAACTACCGTACGTACAATGTGGACCGAAACATCAACTACACGAACGTCTGCGAGTGCCGATGCCGGTTCTGCGGATTTTCCTGCGATGCGGAGGATCCGGAAGCGTACGTCATTTCGCGGGATGAAATGTTTCGGAAGATCGACGAAACGCTGGAACTCGGCGGAAACCAGATCCTGCTTCAGGGCGGTCTGAATCCCCAGCTTCGGCTCGAGTGGTTTGAGTCACTCTTCACGGCGATCCGCGAACGGTACCCGGCACTCAACATTCACGGTCTGAGTGCGACAGAAGTCTGGTATCTCGCCCGGCTGGAAGGAATTTCGATGGAGGAAGTCCTCCACCGTCTGCGAGCGTCCGGACTTGGCACGATCCCCGGAGGCGGTGCGGAGATCCTTGACGATGAAGTCCGCGAAAAAGTCAGCCCGAAAAAGATCCGGACGGACGACTGGCTCCGCGTCATGCGTCTCTGGCACGAAATGGGCGGAAACTCGACCGCAACCATGATGTTCGGTCACGCGGAAACGTACGCGCACCGGACGGCACATCTGGAGCGCATCCGCGATCTTCAGGACGAAACACATGGTTTCACGGCCTTCATCTCGTGGACCTACCAGCCGTTCCGTGAATTTTCAGCAAAGAAAGTCGGCACGTTCGAATACCTGAAAACGCTCGCCATCGCGCGTCTGTTTCTCGACAATGTACCGAACATTCAGGCAAGCTGGGTCACGCAGGGAATGCGGATCGGTCAGCTCGCGCTCTCGTTCGGCGCAAACGACATGGGAAGCCTCATGATCGAGGAAAATGTCGTCGCCTCCTGCGGCACCGTTTTTCACGCTACGGAACAGGAACTCCGCTCCGTCATCCGCAGTGCCGGATTTGAGCCGAAAAAACGAAACGTTTTCTACCAGCTCATGGAATAGTCCCCCGAGATCTCCAGACGCAGAGATCTCCAGACACGCAGACACAGAGACCCCAAAAAAGAAAAGAGGAAAACCATGGCAAAAACCTGGGCGATCGGAGACGTACACGGCTTTTCGCTGGCATTGTGCCGCATTCTGGACCGGATCGAACCGCAAAAAGACGACACGGTCGTGATGCTCGGCGACTACATTGACCGCGGTCCCGATTCCCGCGGCGTGATCGACCGGCTTTTGCGCCTCCGTTCCGAATGCCGGCTCGTGACGCTCCGGGGAAACCATGAAGCGATGCTTCTTGAGCTGATCGAACGGGAACAGAACGGACAGACGAACGACTCGTTCTGGAAACGGATCTTCGGGAAAAAATCCAGCTTCCT
>CAZRGJ010000286.1:1939-4271 GCA_964599445.1 uncultured Planctomycetaceae bacterium
GCTGCCGGAACCGCATCTCCAGTTCCTCGCAGAGACCGCCCTTTACCATGAATCGTCGAACGCCAACTTCACGCACGCAGCATACATTCCAGAACTGGAAATGAGCGAACAGCCGATCCAGGCCCTGCTCTACCATCGCCTGCGCGTTTCGATACCGGGACCGCACTTTTCAGGAAAAACGTTCTACGTCGGACACTCGGCACAGCGGAGCGGGAATATTCTGGACAAAGGGCACATCATCTGCCTCGACACGTGCCTCTACGGCGGCGGCTGGCTGACCGCGAGGGAGATCGATTCAGGAGAAATGATCCAGCTGGATGCTGCTGGCCAACTCCGTTCCTGAAGCTGCCCGTTTTCCTGAAGTAGTTCTCCGATCCTGACCCCACTGATTCCAAACAGAAAAACCCTCACGGTTTCGGTTGATCCTCTCACTTGGGAGAACTGACCGAAACGGTGAGGGTTTCTGATTTTCATCCTGTGCGGAACGTGAGTCCGTCAGGTTCCCGGCCTGAAAAACAGCACTAATCCTGCTTCACGCAGTCTTCTGCCATTTTGTGGATCTCGAAAAGATTCAGTTTTCCCGTTCCAAGAAGCGGGATCGCATCGACCTGGAAATACGAGTCCTTCCCCGGGATCCAGAGATTCGGGACCTTCATTTCCTTGAGTTTTTCCGAGATCTCATCCAGCGAGCAGGTCAACTCGGTGTAGAGGACCACGAGACGCTCCCCCTTTTTCGGGTCCGAGACTGACGTAACGCAAATTTTCGGCTCTTCTTCCGCTTTATTGCCCAGAACCTGATTCAACATGTCTTCCAGCCCTTCGTGCGGCACCATTTCCCCGCCGATCTTCGCGAAACGGCTCATGCGCCCGGCGATGAAGACGAAATGATCCTCATCCATCCGCACGAGGTCTCCCGTACAGTACCAGCCGTCCTTAATGACTTCCGCGGTCTTTTCCGGCTCGCCATAGTAGCCTTTCATGACATTATTGCCCTTGACCCAGGCCATCCCGACTTCATTCACGCCACACGGTTCTCCTGTCTGCAGATCCAGAACTTTCACCTGGATCCCCGGCATGGGGAAGCCGACCGACTCATCTTTGGAAAGCGGTCCCGCCCAGCCGCGCAGATTGTGCGACTCCGGCACGTTCGCAGAAATAACCGGCGCAGTCTCCGTGATGCCGTATCCCTGAGTCGGACGGATGCCGAAGCGATTCTCATACTCATCCATCAGTTCTTTCGTGCAGCGTTCTCCGCCCGTAATGACCAGCTTCACCGAGGCAAGATCTTCACGCTCCATGCGGCGTGCGTAAGTACGGAGGAACGTCGGAGTCCCCAGAAACATCGTCGGTTTGTATTTACGGCAAAGACGCTGGATCGGCCTGTATTCAAGCGGCGAAACATGATAGAACCCCGAAAGTCCACGCGTCAGGACCGTCCACAGCGGGCCAGTAAAGCCAAAGGAATGGAAAAACGGCAGTGCTCCGAGCATACTGTCCCCGGACTGTGCCGTAAAACCGTAGAGATCCGCAAAGCACTTGATGTTTCCAGCGATGTTTTTGTGCGAGAGCATCACCCCGCGCGGCATCCCCGTCGAGCCGGACGTAAAGAGGATGGTCATCAGGTCATCCGGATCCAGACGATCGAGTCCAAGTTTGCGGAAAATCACCGAGACAGGCAGCATCGCAAACGCAAGCGCACTCACTTTATCCCACGCCGTCACGCCGGCCTTCACGTCTTCCAGAAAAATCACGTCGCATTCCGGATCGAAATTGAATTTTTCCAAAACCTTCCGGCTCGTGATCAAATGGCGGATCCCCACCTTTTTGATACACCGGTTCAGCACATCGGGACTTACTGTGTAGTTCAGGTTCACCGTCACGCGGGAATCCATCGTCAGCGCAGCATTCGCAAGCACGGACGGTACACACGGAGGAATGAGCAGACCGACATTTTTTTCATCCGCAGCAAGGAGCTGGCGAAATTTGCGGCGAAGGACCAGTGCGGCGACGAGTGCTTTAAATCCGGTCAGCTCCGTCTGAAGGTCTGCGATCACCATCTTCTTCGCACATTCCGTCTTCCAAAAACGGATCATTGCGCGAACCGGCATCTCATCAAGACTCGGCTCTTCATGAACACCCGCCACAAATTTCAAATCGACCATAAAATCTGCTCCTGCGAAAAACTCACTCTCTGCGGATCCGCCGTTTCCTTCAATTTATCGATTTTTTATCTTTTCGACTTCTCGATTTTCGATTTCTCGACGTTTTCCGAAACGGTCTCTCTTTTCTCATCATACTATACAGGAAATCGGAAATTTTTCAATCGTTTCGA
>CAZRGJ010000287.1:0-4265 GCA_964599445.1 uncultured Planctomycetaceae bacterium
ATAATCTGCCTGTCCCTGCATTCCTGAGGCATTCAGAACCGTCGCCGGATGGAAACCTTTCCGAAACGGTGGCTTGCCTCAAAAACCGTGTTCCCTGACCGAATGTTTCATACGGAAACCGGAGTTCATCTTCATGAACCGCCGCAAATCTCTCTTCTGCGGCGATTTCCGGAGCGCACGCGAACTGACTCGAAACAGGAAACCAATCCTTTCTTATTTTATCAGGTCAAAGATTTTCTTCAACCCCTTATTTTCCATGCTGCGTTCTTTTTTCTGAATTTTTTCCAAATTTTTCTAAAAAAACGACAAAAATCCATGAAGATCCTCAAAAATCTCCTCTGCTTCCCCTCAAAAAATAAAAAATTCGCAGATTTTTGAGCTTTTCAAATGGGAGTATCCGTTTTGTTCCCATCTTCCAACTCATTTTGAGGGGAGAGATCTCTGGCGGACCACGAGAATTCTCTTTCCTTTTATCCTTCAGGAACGAAAATTCTCTGGATTCTCCGCAACTGGAAATCTTTACCTAATTTATTCTATCATACAAAATTGCCATTTGCAAATGGTAAAATAAAAAAAATGGGAAAACTTTTGCTTTTTTAGGAAAAGATAGATGAAAATTCCGCAGTTTCGTTCCAAAACATAAATCCGGAATATTTTATCTAAACCGGAACTTTCTTTTAAGTGAAACTTTCCTTTCTACCGAAAACGGAAATGTGTGGTTTTCTTTCTACGGTACGGAAAGACAGAACCATTCTGTAAAATGTTGATTGAATGCCGGTCTGGACTTTGGTGCAAATCACTGTCCGGTCCCGCATCCTGTTTGCTGCCTGGAGATGGACCGGATCTTCAGGAAACGGAAACGGTATTGGAATTCACCGTGAAACGGATCCATTTTTTCAATTGGAATATTTGGAGTTCTCTCTTTTTGTCGGCGTGCATTGGCTCAATCGGCAGCGTTTCCCCCTCCTGGGGACAGATGACTGCGGAGGAATTTGGCCAGCGTCTGGAACAGATGGAGAAGGAGAACGAAACGCTGCGTCAACAGATCGCCGAGGCGCAGACGGAAACATCTTCGGGAGTTTCTGAGTCGGAGGGTGGGACTTTTTCCTCTTCTCTTTCGCCTCAGGCTGTTCCGTCGGGGGCAGAGGCTGTTTCTTCAAACACGCAAGCCATTCCGTCGGGAGCAGAAGCCGTCTCTTCGGACGCACCTGCTGCCGTTTCTGACGCAAAGACCGGGGCGGAGTCAGAGGATCTGCCCTCCCTGCCGGTTTTGGATCTTGAGAAAAAGGATCGGCTGGTCTCCGTAGTGAGCGATTATGATTCCATCATGTTGAACATGGCGCAGGATGACCTTGAGGCGGAACTGGCGCGCTACAAAAACTGGCAGTGGAACAAAGACGCCTTCACGTTCACCCCCTACGTCTGGTTCTGGCTGACGGGGACGCACGAGACGAACTCGCTCTATCCGGGCGACTATCCCATCTGGGTCAAGAATGAGGACCGGAGCCACACGTATTTCGACATGAAATCGACCCGTCTTGGTCTGAACGTGAACGCTCCGGAGATCGCAAGTATGCCGGGAGTCCGGGCGACGGGCGTTTTTGAGATGGACTTCCAGAACACGTACGTCTTTGAGAACGAGGCGGACGTGGAGCTGCGCAAGGCATACATTCAGCTTCAGAGCGACGAATTCATGTTCCTGATGGGGCAGACCTGGGAACTGCTCAGTCCGTTTTACCCTACGGTTTTGAACTGGGGATTCGGTGCCGGAGGCGGAAACTTCGGTTTTCGGCGTCCCATGGTCCGTTTCGACCGATACTTCAAGCAGCACAACGGCCGGTTTGCCATTCAGACGTGCGTGCTGAGTTCGAGTACCTCGAATTTCACTGACGCAAATGGTCTCGCATACCAGGGAAAAATGGGACGCTATCCGGAATTCCAGCTCCGGTTTGAGCGTACATTTACGAAAAACGACCTCTGGAAAAGCGCACTTTTCGCGGTCGGAGCGAAGATCGGCGACAAAGAGTACGTCATGCAGGGAGACGAATTTCATCGGACTTCCTGGGCATTCACCGCAGATACGAAGATCCAGTTTACCGACCGGTTCTTTTTCCTTGGGGAATTCTTCACCGGGGAACTTCACGCGGTCAACTGTGCCGGCATCATGCAGGATCTGAACACGCAGACGCGCGAAAATGTCGGTTCGACCGGCGGCTGGTTCGCGTTCGGGTGGGACATTACGCCGGAACTGCACTACTCGATCGGCTACTCGATCGACGATCCGTGGAATTCGACGCTCTGTCAGGGAATGAAGGGCAAAAACCATTTCATCTACACGAATATTTCGCGCGACCTGACGAAATCGCTCAACCTCGGCTTTGAGTACCAGTACTTCGAGACGGAATACGTTGGCATCCGGACCGTCGACTCCCACGTGTTCATGATCTGCTCGATGTTCAAGATCTGACCCCGGTCCGTCTTTAGAGTCCGCCGCGCTCCACGGCTATGGATTGCGGCAATTCCGTCACGAAACGGTTTTTGCCGCTTTTTTATTCAGCAAAACAGGCTGTGCTGGAACATGCAGCGGCTCGCGGTCCCCCTTGAATTTTTCTGAAAATCGGATAAAATCAAACCATGATTTTCTGTTTATTTTCATGAGGTGCACAAAATGTCGCAGTTTTTTGATTCGGACGAAACTTTTAAGATGCTGACCAGCACGCAGAGCGGGCAAGGGAGCAAAAGCGTTGATGAGGCACAGTTTAATACGCTGGCTTCCGGTTATCTGTTGGGGAGGGACAAACGTTTTCGACTCGTGAAGGAACTTGGAAAAGGCGGGATGGGCGTCACGTGGCTGGCGGACGAGCTGGACGATGACGGGGCGCGGAAACAGAGCGTCGTCTGCAAAATTCTGAGTAAAGAGCTGATCAACGATAAGAAGGCGATCCAGAACGTTTTGGATGTTTTCGACCTCACGAAAGATCTGAATAACACGAACATCTGCCCGCTTCTGAACCGGTTTCAGGACCCCGTTTTCAACCAATTTCTTGTCATGCGCTACGCGGAGGGAGAGACGCTTGAGCAGTGGTTTGAGCGTCAGCCCGGGCACGAAAACGGACTCCCCGCGCAGACGGTTTTGCCCATTCTTCAGAAGGCTGCGTCGGCACTGGATGCGATACACCTCCGGAAGATCATCCACCGCGACGTGAAGCCGCAGAACATCATGTTCAGTACGCGAAATTCATCATCTTCCGAACCGTGGCTGATTGATTTTGGAATCGCGCAGGCAGTGAACGATTCCGATCCGGAACAGAACCGCCGAAAGTCCGGCACGCCGATATTCATGGCACCGGAACAGCATTACGGAAAACAGCAGGACGCACGCACGGACCAGTACGCGCTGGCCGTCACCGCGTTTTGGCTCCTGACCGGGAATTTCCCCTTTACGGCAGACACGCAGGAGGAGCTTTCCGCCAAGAAAATGTACCCGGCAAATAGCATCTCGCCGGTTTCGCCGTCCCTCAAACCCGCATTCCTCCGCGCATTGGCGTACGATCCGCAAAACCGTTTCGCGTCGTGCTCGGAGTTCGTCGACGAGCTTGCGGATAAGCCGACGAAGGAAAAAACGCTTGAGGAAATGGAGCAGGAGATCTACGAGGAACTCTGTAATGAACAGCGTCTGAAAGATGAGGCTGCCCGTCTGGCTCGCGAACAGAAGGAGAAGGCAGAGGCGGAAAAACGCCGAAAAGAAGAGGAAGCCAAACGCCTTCGAGAAGAAGCCGCCCGCCGTGCGCGGGAGCGTTTTGAACGCGAACAGGCCGAAAAACGACAAAAGAAAGAAGAACAGAAGGAGACCGGAACGGATTCAGGTTCCATGCTCCGTCGAAATTTCATCCTCCGTCGAAATTTCATCCTCGGCGGTCTTGGCGCGGCCGCTGCGCTTGGTGTGTGGTGGGTGACGAAAGCACCTGAACCTTTAAACGACTATTCACCTGAACCATTAAACGACTATTCACCTGAACCATTGGATCCATCGGAGCACGGCGTTTTAGGCACGTATTCTGCAGGCGGAGGTGCTGGTGAGCGTAAGGTTTGGCAGATAGACGGTATTTATTACGCTTTCCGCTGGTGCCCCGCGGGGACGTTCACGATGGGGGGTCCTAAATCGGAGTGGGATGAGGCAAAATTTACTTGGAGATACGATGGACATCAGCACGACGTGACGCTGACGAAGGGCTTCTGGATGCTTGAGACGGAAGTGACGCAGG
>CAZRGJ010000288.1:0-4261 GCA_964599445.1 uncultured Planctomycetaceae bacterium
ATGAGACTGTCTTTGCGTGCGTTCTGGCAGAGCGAACGCTTCTTAAAGCATTGGACGGCGGGTGCGCGACGCCGATCGGCGGACTTTGCAGATGGAACGGAGGAGCGCACGATTTCACCATCCGCGGCCGCGTCATTGCGCTGGACGGAAGGACTTTTTTTGATGAAACTCTCACGGGTACCGATCCGCGGCATCTGGCACTTCAGCTTGCTGCGTCTCTCATTCAAAAAGGCGCGGATGCTTTGATCCGTGAAGCCAGAAATGCGTGAAATTCGGAATGCGTGAAGTTTGGGTATCCGGTACGGAGACTGGCATGAAGTCTCTGAACCGGATGCCGAAACTTCAGTTTACTCATGGCGGAGCGGGATCTTTCGTCGGCTTTGGGGATCCTGACCGAGGGAGAAAATGGGCTTTCCTTCATCTTCTGCGAGACTGAAGACCCGCAGAAAAACCTGATCCCAGCCCGCAAATTCTGCAAGCGGAATGCGTTTGGGAATGAGCGGATTGAATCGATCATGAAACCAGACTCTGATTTCAGCGTCGGAGCCTGGTTCCAGCTGCGGCCCCGCAGGAAATTCCTTCGGAGACGCGATGATTTGTGCCCGATCGATCTGATCCGGCCAGTCGAGGTCCAGAACGAGCGATTCCTCATCCCGGTAAATGTCGAAAAACGTCACGTCTTCCGGACCGCCGACACGAAAAATGCGTCCAGGTCTTGCCCAGCTTCCGAGAATTCGGATCCCGCACAAACGCAGGGGCTGGGGACCGTTGAGTGCAAGCTGGACGGAATTCACGCCGGAGGAAATCGGAAATTCCTTCCCGCAGAATTCGGCAAGTGCGTTTTTCGGAAGAAGCGGAGTGTTTTGCGGGAAACGTTTTCCTGTCTGCATTTCGAAAAGATGAAGCGTTCCGTTGTTTGACGAAAACTCTTCTTTTCCCCAGGTTAAAGTTAATTGTGTGCCTGTCCGGTCGGATCTCAGGGAATGAAACGGTGCTGATGGAACATCGGGAGTCCAAAGATCGCCATTTTCCAGCGCAGCATTCTGCCAGGCATTCCATTGGGATGACTCTGCAAAATGTTGGAGGACTTTCATCGTCAGAGGCGGCGTGAATTGGAGCTCATGGATCCAGCGCATAAATTTTCGCCGGCAGGTTTCCTGCCCATGGTACGGCACGCCATTTGGAGTCGGAAGAATGCGCCATTCGGCATCAGAGCCAGTTTCCTGACGTAAAATTTCGTGAGGTCTGATCTCATGAAGTGTAAATCCGGTGGATTCCATTCTCTTTAGAAGGAGCCAGATGGAATGAAACACAGAAAGAAACGGTGCGAGTTCCGTGCCGGAAAGCAGACCTTCAGAAGATGAGTCCTGGATCTTTTCGCAGAATTCTCCAAGCGTGAGTCCGTCTGAAAAAAGCAGACCTTCCGGAGTTTCGCCAATGGGGCGGACTGTGTGGGAAAACGCTCTGGCGCAAATGTCGGGATGGTTCGGCGAAGGAACAGCAAGACGGAGTTGGGGAACTTTGCGAGAAGGTGCGCCGGCATCGATGAAGAGATCGAAACCCGAGACCGTCTGTTCCCTGGATATTCGGCGAAGACCGATCGAGTCGTCGAGAATTTTGAGTGTGCGGAACTGTGCCATGCGGAAAATCCTGAATCTTGTCTGACCTGGCCGGGAATGGATCTGCGGAAAATGGTCTGGGCGGCTTCTCTTTACGCGAAGATCGAGCGGTCCAGTTCGCCAAAATCGCGAATGAATGGGTAGGGCGAGCCGGGAGCGTCGATTTTTTCGGAATCAACGCGTACGATATTTCGGCAGCCTGCGTTTTCAGCGGCGAGGATCCCGGAGGGGGCATCTTCAAAAATGACGGTCTCTTCTGCCGTCTTGCCGATCATCTGCAGTGCGCGTTGGTAGAATGCCGGGTGTGGTTTTCCGGGGAATGTACCGTCAAAAAAGACGATTTTCTCCCGGTCAAACCAGCGTCCGATGCCGAGTGTTTGGAAATAGAAATCCACGTTCACTGCCGGAGCGGACGTCGCGACCGTGAATGCGAGTCCGCAGTTTTTGAGAAAATCGAGCAGCTCTTCGGCACCGGGAGCCAACGCCATCCGGTTTTGGAGGCAGACTTCCTGGTAGATCCGTTCCTTTTCCGCCTCAGCTTCACGCAGGACAGTTTCGGAAACGTCTTCGCCAAGCAGACTCCGGATGATCGCGTCATTGGGTTTGCCGTGGAACCGAACAAAAAGTTCTTCCCGGGTAAGCGAAACGCCATGCTGCGCCATGCTCTGGATCCATGCCTGGTCATGGAATTCGGTATCCCAGAACAGTGTGCCGTTGAAATCAAAGACGGCACCGCGGAAGGGAGCCTTTGGGGAAGAACATTTCGCGAAATCGGCGAGCGAGACCATCAGAGGACTCCTTTCGTGCTCGGAATGTCGTGCAGACGCGGGTCCATTTCAATGGCACTGCGGATCGCGCGGGCCGCACACTTGAAGATCGCTTCTGCGATATGGTGGCTGTTTTGGCCGTAGCGGAGATTGATGTGCAGATTGCACAGTGCCGCGCAGGAAAAACCGTGCCAGAAATCGCGGATCAGTTCCGTATCGAAATCACCGACTTTGGGCGTCGGGAAATCTGCGTTAAAGACAAAGTAGGGGCGTCCGCCGAAGTCAACGGCGATCTCGACGAGTGTTTCGTCCATCGGAAGGATGAAGAAACCGTAGCGGCGAATTCCCGCTTTATTTCCGAGTGCCTTTCGGAGCGTTTCGCCGAGCACGATCCCGGTGTCTTCCGTAAGGTGGTGGAAATCGACGTGCGTGTCGCCCTTGGCATTCAGGATCAGATCCATCCCTGAATGTTTTGCCAGAAGCGTCAGCATGTGCTCCAGGAAACCGACATTCAGATCAAGCGAGGATCTGCCCGTGCCGTCCAGAGCCAGAGTCATTTGGATCTGGGTCTCGCTGGTATAGCGGTTGGCCGTTGCCGTGCGTGCCGTTTTTTCGTTCATGGAGTCCTCTTTCTGATTTTGGTTTTCTGATGGTTTTGCCGGAAATGGCGTTTCTGCCTATGGGGACTTTTTTCGCCTGGCTGTTTCCGTCTTCCGGAGTTTTCGTCTTCCGGAGTTTTCGTCTTCCGGACGTTTTTATTTGCCGAGGATGGCGGCGAGTCGTTCCAGAAGAATGCGGGATTCCTCATCCGTTCCGACGCTGATTCGCAGTCCGCAGCCACCGTCCTGCCATTTGTCGTAGACCATGTACCGGACGAAAATATTCTGTTCTTTGAGCTGAAGATAAATGGACTTCAGATCCCAGTCTGCCTGCGTGCACCAGATGAAATTGGCGTGGGACGGAACGGTATGGAAACCGAGCTTTTCGAGTTCCGGACGCATCCAGTCGCGTGTTTTTCGGATCTTCCCCGTCGTTTCGGTGAACCATTCCCGATCGGAAATGGCTGCGGAGGCTGCGGCAATGGAGAGTGCGTCGCAATTGTACGAGTCCTTGACTTTGACGAACTGCTGGATCAGATCCGGGTGCGCAATGACGTACCCGAAACGCAGGCCGGCCAGACCGTACGCTTTACTCATTGTGCGGGTCACGATGATGTCTTTCCGCTCCAAAACGAGAGACGCACAGTTTTCGTCCGCGAAATCAGCATATGCCTCGTCCACCACGAGCGGGCAGGGAAGTGCGTCGGCGAGTTCTGCGATCTGTGCGCGAGTCAGCCGTGTGCCGGACGGACTGTTCGGATTCGGCAGGTAAACGAGCTTCAAATCCGGAGTGGGGGCACTGAAATTCGGCGTCAGGTTCCAGTCGGAGTCAAACGGGATCTCTTCACTTTTTGCATTCTGGATCTGCGCGAGCGATTTGTACAGAATGTAGCTGGGGTACGGAAGGCGAAGCGTCTCGTTTTCCCCAACGAATGTGCGCGTCAGGATCGTCAGGATGTCGTCCGAGCCGTTTCCGGCCATGATGTATTCCGGCGGTACTCCCACCACTTCCGAGGCCGCTTTTCGAAATGTGCCGGCCATCGGGTCCGGGTAGCGGTTCAGGCCGCGCTGAATGACTTCCATGCAGGCGTCCGCGATCCGTGAAGACGGAAGGTATGGGCACTCGTTCGTGTTCAGTTTGATGAAAGTTCCGGCCTGCGGCTGTTCGCCCGGCACGTAACCCGGCATTTCATTAATATTAGGGCGGATTCCGTTTTTCATGATTCAGGTACCTGATGGATTGGGAGCCGTTGGAGCGTTCTCTCGACTCCGTGAA
>CAZRGJ010000289.1:0-1713 GCA_964599445.1 uncultured Planctomycetaceae bacterium
CCAGCGGGGAGAGGGAACGTATCAGGTTTTGAATCAGTCTTCCGCGAAATGCTCTGATGTTTCCTGAGTTCAGAGCGAAACGGGAGATGTCCTCAAATTAGAGGCTCGGGGCCGAAACCGGGCAGGAATCGGTGCAGGCACCGCAATCAGCGCAAGCAGCGTCGTCAACGCAGCATTTGTCATCAACGATGGTCAGAGCACTGCACGGGCAGGTATCAACACAAGCACCACAACCGATGCAATCGTCTTTGTTAATATTAACGGCCATTGAAACTCTCCTTAATTAAATTTGATTTAATGGTTAGGTATATCCAACGCAGAAAACCATTCCCCGCATCAGATGTTTCTATTATAGCGTGTTTGGGAATTAATTTCAAGCCCCCTTCCTCAAAAAAATGGTGAAATTTTCGAGAATTTTGCAAAAATTTTCCTTTTTTTTCTTCCGAAGGCTGGACGGGATCTGATTTTTTTCTATAATGGTAAGAGTTAGTTTTTCCTAAAATCAAGTTAGCCTTTCCTAAAATAAACTGGAGGCTTTGAGGTTGGGATTTTAGGTAAATTTTAGTATTTTTTCATTGTGTTTTTTGAGGTCCAAGTTTATGTCAGATCCGCGTTCTGAAGAAAATTCGCGTCCGGTTTCCCGCTGGTTTCTGCTTTTGCCGTTTTGTTCCGCGCTGCTTTATGTGCTCTGCTATGTCTGTATGCGTCAGCTTGCCGAGACGCGCGTGAATCCGTTTGTGATCGTTGGCATCCGTGAAGGGATCACGGCGATCGGCGGGGCTGCGGTCTTTGCGTGTCTTTTGGCTGGGAAGAAGGCGTCGCTGCCAAAGATGAAGTACGTTCTTGCATTTCTCTGTTCCTCGATCGCGCTTCAGCTGGTCGGAAATATCGTTCAGCAGAAGAGTCTTGAGGTGATCGGCATGGGGATCTCTACCGCGACGTGCTGGACGGGGCAGCTGCTTTGGACGCCGGTTTTCGGATGGTTTCTGCTTCGGGAAAAATTGACGCTGCGCCTGACGTGTTCGCTGATCTTCGCTTTTGCGGCACTTCTTTTTCTTACCGCCGGTACCCAGATGCAGAGCGGGGCAGAAACGGTCGAGCGCGTGGAAACGGAAATGCGTTCTTTGGCGGTCGTTTACGTTTTCCTGACCGTTTTGGCGGGTTTTCTGATGGCTACGTCAAACTGCGTCGTCCGCTGGATGAATCAGGGGGGAGTCTCGCCGTTTTTTGCCGTCATGTTTCTTCCCGGGGTCGGCGGTGTGTTTCTGCTTGGCTGGGAACTTGCGGCACATGGAATGGCGTCCTTTTACGCGCTGAGTTCCGCAGACTATTTCTACACGGTCCTCGCCGGTTTGACGAACATGACGGCATTCATTGCGCTGACATTTTCGCTCCGCTATCTTGATGCGGTCCGGGTGTGCGTCATCATGATCTCGCAGCTCGCTCTTGCGCCGACGGCAGGATACCTTCTTTTCGGCGAGACGATGAATGGCCTGATCCTGACGGGGATCGCTCTGGTTGTCACCGGGATCCTCGTCTCAACTGGCGAGAAAAAACCGCTGGAAGAGAGGACTCCGGCTCTTAATTGTCCGGATTAGGATGTTTCGGGAATTTTCAGGCATTTCCGAATCAAACTGTTTCTGAACGGAGAATGCGGGAGTGACGTCACCGTCAATCCGGAAAGAGAGAACAAACGGGAGGTTTACTGATTCT
>CAZRGJ010000289.1:1723-4243 GCA_964599445.1 uncultured Planctomycetaceae bacterium
GAAAACTGCGAAGGTGTATTGGTGGGCGCTTAAAAGCGGTGCCTTACGCAATAATTCTCAAAATCCAAGAATCATCTTACTGGAAATTGCGGAATTATCGTTCTGATATAATAATAACAGTTTAGCATTATTGGGGAATATTTCAAGGGGGGGGATGCGTTTTTTCTCAAAATTTTTCTTAAAATTTTTCTTAAAATTTTAAAATTGGGGGCAAATCGCACTTGGGGGGACTTGACAAAACTCTGGATTCTGACATAATTTCAGGAACTTCCTAAAAACAGTTTCTTTTTCCTGATTCCGATCGGGGTGTTTCCTGTTTGTAGGAGGTAAACACTCTTCCCGGCTTTGGCCGGGTTGTTTTTTGCTATTGAATCCAACAAAAAAATAAGAAAAGAGGTGAGCCATGGCGTATTTCCTGGGTTTGGACATTGGGGTACAGAGTATCGGTTGGGCTGTCGTGCCCAAAAATGCAGCAGACTTTGAAAAACTTGCCATGGGAGTTCATCTTTTCGAAGGTGGAACGGATGGCGATATTGAAAAGGGAAAGGACGAATCCCGAAATCTCGTCCGCCGCAGTGCCCGTGCGCTTCGCCGGATGTACCGACGCCGTTCCCAGCGCATGATCCGTCTGTCGAATGAGCTGAAGCGTCTGGGACTTTTACCGCAATGCCGAATGCACATGCCGGAGAAGCGAAATGCGATGCTGGAGGAGCTGGATCGGAGATTTGCGTACTTCTGGCAGGGCGGTGAACTGCGCTGTGCTCATCTTTTGCCGTACATTTTGCGCAGGGAAGGGCTGGATCATAAGCTCCCGGAACACGCTGTCGGCCGGGCACTTTACCATCTGGCGATCCGGCGCGGGTTTTTGAGCAACCGAAAAGCTGTTGGCGATGAAAATGAAGACGGTGTCGTGAAAAAGGGGATCAGCGAGCTGGAGACGGAGATCGAGACGAGCGGTTCCCGGACTCTTGGCGAGTACTTTTCGACGCTCGATTCGGAAAAAATCCGTATTCGTACGCACTGGACGTCCCGAAAAATGCACGAGGAGGAGTTCGAGCTTTTCTGGGAGGTGCAGGCACAGTACCATCCCGCGATGACGCCAACGGCCAAAAAACGGGTCCACCGGGCTATTTTCTTCCAGCGTCCGCCGAAATCCCAGCGTTTTTTGCTTGGAAAATGCAAACTTGAGCCGACCCGACGGCGTGCGCCAATGGCGTGTCTGGAGATCCAGCGTTTTCGGTACTGGCAGAAGATCATGGATTTGAAATATACGGTCGGAAAGGACTTTACGGAGATCCCGCTCTCGCACGATCAGCAGGATATTTTGGCCGACGCGCTGGAAAACCGGGAGAAGTTGACGTTTGCGGAGATTAGAAAACTTCTGGTAATGAAGAAAACCGTGAAGTTCAATCTCGAAAACGGCGGCGAAAAGATCCGCGGCAACACGACGTCCTGCCGTCTGGCGAGTGTTCTTCCGGACCGCTGGCCGAAGATGACGGAGAAGGAGAAGAGCATTTTACTGAACGAGATCCTGCAATACCAGAGTTCGAGCGGTTTGGAAAAACGGCTCCGAAAACTCTGCCGATTCACTCTGGAAGAAGCAAAAGCGGTCGCCTACTTGCAGCTGGAGCCGGGGTACTCGGATCTTTCCCGAAAAGCGGCTGGAAAACTTCTGGCGAAAATGAAAGAAGAACGCATCCATTTCAAGGAGGCGGAAAAGACCATTTACGGCTCACCGCTGAAAGAAGAACCGGTCTGCGATATTCTTCCGCCGCTGTGTGCAGACCGCGGAGCCGTCCTGACGAATCCCGTCGTGACGCGTGCATTGACGGAACTCCGAAAAGTCGTCAACTCTATCATCCGAAAGTATGGAAAACCCGAACGCATCGTCATCGAGCTGGCCCGTGACATGAAACGGAGTAAAAAAGAGCGGGAACAGATCTCCGGCAAAATGCGCGATCAGGAAAAAGAACGAAACAAAGCGAAAGAACGGATCTTCAAGGAACTCGGCATTCAGGAACCGACGCGGAACGATATTCTGAAATGGCTTCTGGCGGAGGAATGCGGCTGGCACTGTCCGTTTAGCGGAAAACAAATCACCCCGGAAACACTTTTGGGGCAGAATTCGCAGTTTGACATTGAGCACATTCTGCCGTTTAGCCGTTCCTTGGATGACTCGTTCATGAACAAAACGCTTTGTGATGTTTACGAAAACCGTCACGTAAAAAAGAATCAGACGCCGTTTGAAGCATATGGACATAATGAGGAAAAATACTGCGAGATCCTCGTCCGAGTCCAAAATTCCAAAATGCCGAAGGCGAAGAAAGAGCGTTTCACGATGGAGAGCATCCCCGAAGACTTCAAGAGTCGGATGCTCAACGACACGCGCTACGCAAGCAAACTGGCGGTCTCGTACCTCGGAAAACTTTATGGCGGAAGAGTCGAGATCCTGGGTGAAACCGGTAAAACGAAACAGCGCATTTTCAGCTGTACGGTGCAGGCGACTGCGTGGCTGCGGCA
>CAZRGJ010000290.1:0-4240 GCA_964599445.1 uncultured Planctomycetaceae bacterium
GTCCGGTGAAAGTCCCAAATCGGAACGCCGGATCCTCAATTCCAGACGATTTCCCGTGATCTGCAGCTCCGCTTCTCCCGCACGTTCCCGAATCCTCTTTGCGGGTAGATCTGAAGCCACGCCCAGTTATCCGGAGGCAAAAGATCTTTTGCGTACCTCGGCTGTCCAAGACGGAAAGTAAAAAAACGTCAAATGGCTTTCCATTCCTCTTTTTCCGCTCCGGACGTCGAGACGATCTTCTCGTCCACGACATCGGAGATCGCATGGATCAGGAGATTCCCTGCCAGTAAAACCAAAGTTCCCAATATTTTCCGTCCCGGTATATATCGCGGTAAAGCTGACGGATGGAAATGGCATTGTGCTTCCGATCCCAAAACGGAAGCATGAACACGATTTTCGGCGTGTTGACTCCATCTTTGCGCGCGTCCGCCCACGTTTCCAGAAGTGCCAGGTCGAATCCATCCACGTATGCGATCCATTCGTGCAGTCAAATGCGACCATGTCGATCTGCGCGTTGGCGAGCATCTGTGCGTGTTTGCGCATGACCCATTTATCCGTCGTTTTGTAGTAGCCGAAGAGCGGTTTGCCCCAGTAGTGATGCTGATAGTATTCTCCCCACGCAGGATCTTCCGGCCGGTTTTCAATTCCCGGATTTTCCCGAAGGATCTGTGTATTATCGTAGACCCGGGTACGTCCTCCATGATCCTTCTGATGCCATGTGGAATAAAAGATCCCCACCTGTTTCCCTGCCCGAACGGGACCGGCGGAAGTCTGATCCGGAAGTGTTCTTCCCAAATCATCCGTCGCAGCGAAACAGTCCGGCTGAACGTCAAATTTCACGATCGGGTCGTCTGCGTCGTCGGCGTCATCCTGCATTTCAGGCGGATACGGACAGGGGGCGGACGCGAGTTCGTAGGCCTCCTGTGTTCCGCGAAAAGGAAATGGCGACTCGCGGAAACCTGACCATGTGAATCGGAAGCCTCTCGGTATTGGTTTGCCGTTGAAGAAGCACTGGGCCTGACCGGGATGATTGCTCTGCGTCCAGACACCGACCCGCTCGACTGCCTGATCGAGAACGAACAGATACTCACCCGGCGAAAACGGCGTTTCCGGCGAAATGCTCAGCGTCAGGGGCGAATTATCGGGAAAATCCTTGAACGTCTGCCGAAGAAGCGGTTCCGAAGCGAGCGTTTTTTCGTAAGAATCCGTCCAACGAAACAGGGAGAGCCGAAGCGAGCCGATGTGGTTGGAGTAACTGGGACAGGAAACCGTCACTTTCGAGAACGATTCCGAAGCACAAAATCGGGCAGAAGCCGTGTCCTGCGCCTTAATTTCAAGTGGCAGGGACGTGCCTTCCCAATGTTAGGGAAACTCAAAAATCTCCGCCGTATAAATCGGTTCGCCAGCCGACTCAAAGACCGACATGAAGCAGGTGAAAACCAAAACGAAATACCGCAGGGAAAAAACTCGCAAAATGCACATGGCTGAACATAACCTGAAATCGTCCCATAAAACCAGCTGGAAAACCTCAAACAGCGTTCCATGATTTCCCAATTATAGTAGATTCTCCGCTCTTTGAAAGTAGGGGGAATTTAAAATAAAACGGGGACGAAACATTCCGTCCCGTCCCCCGAAAAGTGTCGTTTCAGCTGATTTATTTCTTTCTGCAATACAGCAGCCCGAACGTACCGAGCACGAGCAGTACCCACGCTGCCGGTTCCGGAACGGAAGGATCGGCAGAACTGGAGCCGACGATCGCCTGGAGCGTGTTGCCGACGACCGCAAGTTCCCAATTCGAATCCGCCGCCGACAGAAGTGCGTTCCAAAATTCCGAATCCGAGTACTCGCCTAAACCGTCTTCCGCCTCAATGAGAGTGTAGTTTTTGGACGGGTCTGCGTCAGCGAAAAGCAGCTCGATGACCGCATCATCCTCAATGTCCAGCTCACTTTCGCTGCCAAGGATCAACAGGTCGGAAGCGTCCGCACCAAGCTCAAATACGAGCTTTGCACCGTCGTCGACCGTAAAATCACCGTTGACCGTCAGCGTTCCGATCCCGTCGCCCGGCGAGAATGACGCGCCGTCCGCGATGGCGAGATCGCCCGTCATGGTGCCGACGACATCCGCACGGCCCGCTGAAACGTTCAGGCTGGAGACTTCAAAACCGTTCGCGGCATCGAGTTTCAGCGTTCCCGCACCGGTCTTGGTCAAGCCTCCGGCACCGGTGACATTATTGGCGAAACTCTTCTCTGCACCGTTGCCGACATTCATTTCCAGCGTGCTGTCCGCACCAACGCTGAAGAGTCCGGTCAGCGTATTGATCTGGTCCAGAAGAACCGTCAGTTTCCCGCCGTTGGAAATGGAAACGTTCTGCAACTGATAGTGGTTCGTATCGTCATTTTCGCGCCCGGAGATCGTGACCTGCGCTTTGTTGATGGTAGTCTGGGCGGTCTCTTTTTCCAGAACGATACCGCCGTCAAACGAATAGGTCCCGCCGCCGGAAAAGCTCAAAATACCGGCATCTCCCGTAATGTAGAGGTCGTTGCCGCTATTCGCCGCCGAGTTGCCGGTGAAGACCGCGGTGGTCGAATCACCGGAGAAAACGACCGAGTCGCCATAGATCGCGCCGCCGAAAGTTCCGGCTTTATTGTTTTCAAATCGGATGGCGGCATTCGAAAGATCCGAGTTTCCCCGGATCGCACCGCCGACTTTTCCTGCCGAGTTGCCGATGATCTCGATCTGCGCGTCATCGCCCTGCCCTTTGAGCGTGAGCGTGCCGTTGTAGAGATTGACCGCGCCGCCGTTGTCGGTTTCCGCCGTATTGCCGGTAAATTTCAGGGTGTTGACCGTGATGTTCGTATTGGAACCGTGGATCGCGCCGCCGTGTGCTTTCGCGAAGTTATTGCTGAAGATGACCGAATCGCCGGTAATGGTGAGCCTGCCGGAATTTTCCATGTCGAACACGGCGCCATACTTACCGTTATTGGTCACCTTGTTACCGTCAAATACGAGGCCGTTGGAGACAGTAATATTCAGGGTACCCCCCGGAAAACCGCCGATCACGCCGGCATTGTGCCCGGTGTTTTCGAAACCTGTAAATGAAACATTATCGATCGTCAGATCAAGCGTACTGTTTGGGGTGGTATACCACATGAAAATCCCCAGTACATTCCCGATCTTAGTTCCAGTCCCATCGTAAGCCAGATCTTTCAGCGTGATGGACGCATTCGTGCCGGCAGTGTCATTTATGTTGTAAAAACGGCCCGAATTGACTTTTTTGATCGTTCGTTTGACGCCTGGCGTATCCGACTGGATCGTAAAGTTCAAAAATTCGCGGTTATTGCCGTCTCCAACATATATTTGGCTGCCGTTAAATTCCACGTCGCCAGACAGCTTGATCACGTCGCCGCTGGCAAAACCGTTCGCGATCTGGACCGCATAAAGATCCGTTCCCGACGCCGTCTGCGTTCCAGATGAATTGTAGCGGATGACCGTATCCTGGGCATCGACATTCACACCTGCCATCAGCAGGAAAAGGGAAGAGACAAGTGCACCGCCGCGCGTCAGGATCCGTGAGGGCCGGCTATTGGGAAATTGGCATTTGGAAGTCATCTTTTGGTTTCTTATTTTGATCACAGGAAAATACTACATTGAGTACTATTATACACCTGGTTTCCAAAATTTCCAGATTTCTCTGATAAAAAAGATAAAAAAACAAAACTTTTGGTAAGACATTGCGATTATCGGGATCTTTTAGCTGAATATCTCAACTATTCCCCATTCTCCCCAAAATCGGCAGACCGGAATGGAGCGCAAATGCCCGCATCACAGTCTGCCGAATTCTCAGATCCAGCGTTTACTGATTGTCTTTAACGATCACCTTATACGCTGCCGTGATGGACTGGCCGGGTTCAAGCATGATGGGGTTTTCGTGAACGCGCATCGTCCCGCCCATGTACGCAAACGCTTTCCAGCCGTCTCCCATGGAATAGCCGGTCATGGGGCGCGTGTTGCCCTCTTTTTCCTCGATCGTAACGGAAACGCCTTTTCCTCCGATCGTTCCGACCGCGTTGATCCACTGGCAGTCCTTCAGACGTTCGTCTCCGCGGACGATCGCTCCGTCATGTGCGCCAGTACTGTTAGTGAACTTGACGTTCGAGTTCATCTCTTTGGCGAAACGCATTCCCAAACCGAAATAGTATCGGCCCCAGATCTTGACCGCTTTGTCTCCGGCGGGAGTGA
>CAZRGJ010000291.1:0-4235 GCA_964599445.1 uncultured Planctomycetaceae bacterium
GGGATTCGATCCGCAGGATCGCCGAGAAGACCGACTGCGGCGGCATTTTCTTCATCTGCAGTGAGATCTCGGACGCAGACGTGACGGACGGAACCGCCAACACGTACCTGTTCGGCGAAAAATATATCCAGCCGGAAACCTACGAAAATGGAAGCGGGTGCGACGACAATACGGGATTGAGCGGATGCGACTGGGACACGCTGCGCGATACGGTCAACGTTCCCATGCAGGACCGGCGGGGACACGGCGGTGCTGCGTACATTTTTGGAAGTGCGCATTCCGGAGCTTTAGGAATGGTCATGGCGGACGGTTCGGCCCACCGGGTCTCGTATTCCATCGATCTGTCGGTCCATCAGCGTCTCGGTTCTCGTGCAGATGGGAAAGTCGCGCATCTTCCATAATTTTGAGAGTTGACCGGATGGTTTAAGCCGGACATGAAATCAGGAGAAAACTCCGTGAATGCCGATCCGATCGGGACACGGAGTTTTTTTGTCTTTTGAATCAAACGGGGACACTGAATTTTCCAGTCTTTTGCGAAAAAGTGGATCTTCTTTTTTCGTTTATGGATTGCCCCGGAGATCAGGCTCTGAAAAATGGTCTGCGATGGATCTTGATTTCTGGTGTTTGGGTATTTTTATTGGCCTGTTTCGGAAAAGACGGGTCCCTTTTGGTGGAAGAAACGAATATACGCATCCTATCTTGCGGACGCTGCGGGCTTTGGGAGTTTTCGATAAAGAAAACGGAATTTGATTCAGTTCTCTGGATGCAGAAAAAAACGCTCAGGCATCAGAGATTTTCCAATGTCTGAGCGTTTGACTTCCTGGAAATGCTGCCGATCAATAGATGCTGAACTCTTCGATCGTCGGGACTTCCGTCGCTTTGAGGATATTCAGCCGAACGAATCGTGCGGAGACCGGTTTTTCAAACGGAATCGTGAAATTCTGTCTGCCGATGGTCGTTCCCTGGAATGCCGTCGTCCATTCGTCGGTCTCGCTTGTGCGGACTTCGATCCGGAAGGACTGCGTGCGCGGGAAGTTGAATTCGGAAACGACGACCTTTTTGATTTCCTCCGGTTTCGTCAGATCTACTTCGAGCCATCCGGAACGGGATCCCTGTTTCGCGCCCCAGCGGGTACCCAGATTTCCGTCGAAAGCGGAGGCAGCGCTATGCTTTTGTGTCCCAGCAGCTTGACGCCTTGAATGGTTTTCCGTATGACAGACAGGCTTTGAGGTCGATCCGTTCCGCCTGCTTTTCGCCCCACGGATTGAGTTTCTGGTCTTCCGGGATCGCGACCGGCTCAGCGAGCTGGTTGGCATCGCCCTGCCAGAGAGTCATGGACTCACCTTTCTTGAGCGCGATTTTGTACAGACCGCCGCCGAGAGCCACGAGCTTATCCGGAGCAGAAGACTGGAATTCTCCCGTAAAGTTCGGGACGATCCTGCATTCCTCACCGGCGAGGGACTCGATCTTGACCCACGCGGTTTTGCCGTCCTTCCGAATCGCGGAGACGAGGAACGCGCCTTCCGTTCTCAGGTCGGCAAAGGAGGTCTCTTTCCATTCCGCGGGAATCGCAGGGAAGACGCGGATCTGATTTCCCCACGACTGGAGAAGCATTTCCTGAAGAGCGCGCGCTGCGACGTGCGAGCACTCAATGACCGGCCAGCCGCCTTCAAAGTACTGCGTATTGCAGCGGACGAAACGCCGGTTATTGTGGTGGCGCAGAAGATAATCGCACGCCTTCTCGCCGTCTCCCAGCATGGCGTAGAGACTTGAGGCGGCAGCCTGCGACCAGCCGAAGATCTGTTTTCCATTTTCAACGGTCGTCCAGTGGTCCATCGTCTTGAGGATCAGCTCGCGGTGCTGCAGATCATCCGGCGTATAGACGGCCAGAGGCCAGACCTGAAGCAGGTGCGACCAGTGGCGGTGCGAGACCGTCTGCGGAACGTTCGCGCCGATCAAAAAGCCGTTTTCGCCGACCTGGTACTCCACCAGATTGTCCAGAACATCCTGCCACTCGGCAGCCTGCGGATCGTTAAATCCGCATCTCTGGTTGACTTCCAGCAAACGTTCGCAAAGCCATCGGATCAGCCCGATATTGTAGTTCGTGTCCTTCGCCATGGTCGGATACTCCGGCGAGCGCATCGTCGGAATATGGTATTTGCCGTCCGCTTCCTTCTGGAAAATGTGTTTGTAGACGTTGAACGATCCCTTGAGCATATCGAAGAACGCGTGCTTTTCGCGGTCGGTGAGGTATGCTTCGTCCATCGTGTAGCGGTACTGGAGCCAGTAATTGTGCAGTCCCCACGTGAAATCGCCCGGATTGAGGTAGCCTCCGTAGGCTTCGCTCACACAGTCATTGTCCGTCGTGTGATTGAGCGTCGCTCCGTTGTCGATCCCGTAAAGGAGTTTGGCGTTCGCTATGAGATTATCGCGCTTGGCGTCGATGAGTTTCGTGAACGATTCGCCCAATTCGCAGTGATTTGCGGTGTAGACGGGCAGATAGCAGATCTGAATGTTCAGATTCCACCAGATCTTGGCCCAGACGGTCGGGCAATACCACGGTCCCATCAGGTCGATGACGTGACGGTCGGAACGGGTCGCGCAGGCGAGTTTGTACATCTGGATCCAGTAGAAACTCTCCATCTGCGCGTTCGGTACGGAAACGAAACTCTTTGGGTAGAAACCGTGCCACCACGCGCGGTGTTCGGCGATCATGCTGTTCCAGTCTTTTGCGAGCGTCTGTTTGACTGTCTCGACGGCGATCTGGGAGGCCGTCGTTTCCGGGAACGTATCGATAATCGAAAGCACGACCTGAGTCTGGGCCGAATCAGCGGTTTTTTCGTTTTTCCGTTCCGTCCAGGCGACCGAATACTGTCCGCCGCCGACACGGTTCTGCACGGAGTAGGAGATCGCGCCGTCCTGCGTCAGTTCCACCGGCGGGTTGAGCAGGTCAGGCAAATTATTGTTCCGTTTTTCCCGATAAACCAGAGGTTCTTCCGATTCCCACGCGAAAATGGCTTCTTTTTCGCCGCCGACCTTCTCAACGTCCATGAGCATGACCATATCCTGCGAGAGATTCAGTGCACGGAAACGGATCCGGCCTTCCGTCGTTTCCAGCTCAAAACGGGTCTCTGCGTTCCAAAGGTCCAGGCGTGCGGATCCGTCGAGGATCTTCCCCTTCGTTTTCAGAAGAAGACGCCCGACCGGAATGCGGAAGTTCCCCAGCCGATGGTCCGTGATGTCCGTACGTCCGACGTCGAACGCGATCTCGTTGTCCGAGCGTTTGTAGATCATCGTCCCCATCAGCCCATTCCCCAAAAAGGATGATTTTTCGTAGTGGTCGGGGAGAGTTTCCCAGATCAGGTCCTGACGGGCAAGGAAACGCTTCCAGTCGATATTTCCGTTCGGAGTCTTTTGCGTCTGGTCTGCGTTTGCGTTTGCATTCGTGTCTGCGTTTGCGTCGCGGTTCAGGTACTCACCCTCCCGGATCATGCGTCCGACTTTCTGGAGCGTTTTGACGTCAATGTCGCGCAGTTTTCCGTCGTAATTCGGTCCGGCATCCAGACAGAAAATGTTTCCGTACTTGACCGCGCCGAGGTAGTCGCTGTACAATTTGTCCGCGTCATGGCAGAGGCCGTCATGTTTGGGAAGCGAGTAGAACCACATTGCGCCGCCTTTGTGTTTCGGCAGGATGGGGTAGGTGAATTCCGCAATGAGGTATTTATCGTAAGAGCTGGCCTGACGATTGTATCCGACTCCGGAAAGGTCCCACAGTGCCGAGGGTTTGCCGCATTCTCCGACGCGGACTTCGCCGGACGGCTCGCCGTGATTGTATCCGATGAGCGTATGGGGCTGGATCTCGTGGCAGAACGCCGTCGTTTCCTCATGCGAGAGACCGCCGGTTCCGGCAGCGTGGTCAAACCAGATGTACTCGATCGGTCCGTACTGGGTCAGAAGCTCCCGCAGCTGGGCCTTTTTCATTTCGGGATTCACCGACAGTTTGTTTCGGTAGACACCGCCGGGCCAGGTCCAGTCCCCTTCCGAGAAGTACAGCGCGAGCTTGATGCCGTACTTATCGCAGGACTTTTTCAGTTCGGCCAGAACGTCTTTTTTCAGCGGGGAGTTGGTCACTTTGAACTCGGTCGTTTTCGTGTCCCAGAGGCAGAATCCGTCGTGGTGTTTCGCCAGAAAGAGAATGTAGCCCATTCCCGCTTCTTTGGCCGTCCGCACCCACT
>CAZRGJ010000292.1:0-4227 GCA_964599445.1 uncultured Planctomycetaceae bacterium
AAAAAAGGGAAAGGAACTCTTGAATAAAAAACGATATTGGTATAAAATATCATAAAAGAAGACGGTGTTCCCATTTGAAAACTTTAGTCAACTGTCTGGGAAATTTTTTTTCAGCGGTTGGGGAGGCTAAAAAAATGCGAAAGTTGATGTGGACGGCGGCGTGCAGTGCCATGCTTTTGGGGACTGCGGCAGCACAGGCGGATTTTCCGAAAGGCCCGCACGGAGCGGCTCTTGAAGAGATCCAGGATCAGGAACTGGAGAAGCTCGGCACGGATCTTGAGATCCCGCCGGGAGTAGATCCAGCAGTTTGGAATGCCATGGTCCCGAAAGGAAACGAAACGACTCCGGAACGTGTCGCGCTGGGACGGAAGCTCTATTTCGACACCCGGCTTTCGGAAGATGGAACGGTCTCCTGCGCCACGTGCCATGACGTGACCCGCGGATTCACGGACCAGATGCCGACTTCGGAAGGCATCCGCAAGCAGTTTGGGAAACGGAACGCACCGACGAACCTGAACGCTGCCCTTTTGCACAGCATGTTCTGGGATGGCCGTTCACCGTCGCTGGACCATCAGGCGATGCAGCCGATAATCAATCCGATCGAAATGGGAATGGAAAACGACGCGGAGAAGATCGCCGGCAAGATCAAGGATGACCCGGAATATCAGAAAATGTTCCAGGCTGCCTATGGACGCGGCGTGAACTATCCGGACATGGGATTGGCTCTGGGAGCGTTTGAGCGCACGCTGAATTTCTACGATTCGCCGTTCCGCCGCTTTATGGCCGGTGATGAAAATGCGATCTCGGAAGACGCGAAAGAAGGCTGGAAGATCTTCAACGGCCGCGGCCGCTGCATGACGTGCCATACGTTCAGTCCCTCCAATCCGCATGGTTCCGACAGCAAGTTCCACAATATCGGCATCGCTGCCCGTGCGCAGAATTTTGAAGAGCTTGCACGGACGGCGGTCCGCCTTCTGGAAGAGGATGCTTCCGAGGAACGTCTGGATGAACTCGCGATCGGAACGGACCTGAGCGAACTTGGGCGTTTCATGGTCACGAAAGAAAAGTCGGACATTGGCGCGTTCCGCACTCCGACGCTCACGAATATCGGGATCACCGGACCGTATATGCACGACGGTTCTCTGGCGACGCTCTGGGATGTCGTGGACCACTACAATAAAGGGGGAGAGCCGAATCTTTACCTTGACGGCGGGATCGAACCGCTGGATCTCACGGACAAACAGGTCGATCAGCTCGTCGCGTTCCTCTTCAGTCTGACGGACGTCCGTTTTGCGGATCAGAATCAGAAATTCATGGAACAGCAGAGAGCGCAGGCTCAGAAAGCCCGTGTGCACCGCGATGAGGAACTTTCGGAACGCAAGACCCTGACGTTTGAGCGCTACCATCAGAATAAGAAAGGAGACGCGAAATGAGTATCCGCTATCTTCGTGAAAATCTTGAGACCCGCGTAGAACGGGAACGGAAGGAATTTTTCTCCGGACTCGTGAATCTGGACCGCCGCAGTTTCCTGAAGGCCGCTTCCGCCAGCATGACGGCGGCTTTGGGAGCGGGAATGGCCGGTTTTGGTTCTTTCCAGCCGATGAAGATCGCGTTGGGTGCCGATGCGCAGGGGAAGGAACAGTCGATCAAAATCGCGTACCTTTCGGACTCGCATCTTTACCAGAAGCACATCAATGACCGTTTCGCCAATGCGCTGGCCCGTGCGGTCGAAGACGTGAACGCGATGGAAGAAGCTCCCGATTTCATTTTCTACGGCGGCGACCTTGCGCAGCTCGGACAGCCGGAAGAGCTGGATCTCGGCGCGGAGATCCTCAGCGGTCTGAAATATCGCGACCGGCTGCGGATCATGGTCGGTGAGCATGACTGGTACTATGATATGGGGGAGAAATGGCAGTCGCTCTTCGGTTCGCCCCGCTGGACGTTTGACCTGAAAGGCGTCCGTTTCGTCTGCCTCATGAGCGTGAACGAAGAAGATTTCTGGACCGAAGCCGGCATGAGTCCGATGGAACGCATGAAGACGGTCGCGGGGCTGGATAATCAGATGCAGCGTCCTTTCTTCGTTGGCGGCGAACAGATCGCGTGGCTGGAAAAGACGCTCGCGGACTGGAAAGACGATCAGCCGGTCATCGTGTTCTCGCACTCGCCGCTCTACAAACTGTACAAAAACTGGAATTTCTGGACGGACGACGCGGAAAAAGTGCAGGCGGTCCTGAAGCGTTTCCAGAAAGTGACGGTCATTCATGGGCATACGCACCAGGTTTTGACGAACAAAATCGAAAATATCCACTTCCACGGTCTCCTCTCTACGGCATGGCCTTGGCCGTACGCGCCGGAGGGTATGCCGGAATGGACGGTCCAGATGAACCGCTCGGATCCGTTCAACTCGGCAGACGGCTGCGGAGACGGCGAGATCCGCGTGAATGCCGACGGTCTTGTCGATAAAGTCTACGCACTGTGGAACCGCAAGCCGATGCTCGTTCCGGCTGCCTATCTGAATGAGGAAGACGGCGCCAAACGGCCGGACCGCCCGAATTTGCCGGCGTATTGATGTTCGGCGGGGAATTGGATCCGATTTAATTTGACCTGAAAAAAAAGGAAAAAAACCATGAAATATTCAACTTTTGTTCTCGCGGGAGTCGTGCTTTTCACGGCTGTCTGCGTCACGTCGGCCCAGTGGCGTTTCGCGCCTGCACGCAGAATGCCGGCGGCTGTTCAGGACGTCAAGGATGCCGTCGAGACCGTGAAAGAGAATGCGGCGGAAGCTGCTGACGTGAAGACTGCGGTGAAGAATGAGATCAAAAAAATCGTGAAGGCCGAAGAAGCCGCTCCGGCGGAAACTCCGGCGAAAACTCCGGCGGAAGCGAAACCGGAACCGGCATTTCCCGGCACGAACGATCAGTGGAAGGACTCTCTGGATGCGGATTGGGTCGCGAAAGAAGCGGCTGCGCACAAGGTCCCGGAGCACTTCAACAATCGCTCGGTCCTGCGCGGAGATCAGCGGGAAGGACACGCTTACGGACGCTACACGGAAGCGGACCTTCGTCTTTGGGAGGCGGAAACGACCCGCCTGGTGATGGAAGGGTCGCGGATCTTCCACAGTGCGGAACTCCTCGGAAGCACGAACGGCGTTTCGTGCGATATGTGCCATCCGGACGGTGAAGGCACACATGCGGAGACCTACCCGAAATATCAGGTCCAGCTTGGCCGTGCGGCTCTGCTTCGCGACATGATGAACTGGTGTCTCCAGAATCCCTGCCGTGCGGAACCGATGAGCGGCGACGACCCGAGAATGCGCGCGATGGAAGCCTACATTCAGGCGACCGCCAGCGGGAAACCGATGAAATACGGCAAGCATTAAGCGTCGGGCAGGATCTCCGGATGAGAGTTCCGGAATCAAAAGAAAAAAGAGCGGGGTTTTCTGCTTCGCTCTTTTTTTATTTTTGAGATCTCAGTTTGGCCCGCTTTTCTAGAATTGATCGGAGATGGAAAAACAGTCTGTTCCCGATTTTGGAAAGGAGAGCGTCATGCGCAGGAGAACCAATTTTTCCCTTTTCCCCCTTTTTCCCCTTTTTCTTTTTTTCGCAGTTTTCCTTTTTGCTTCAGGTCCGCTTGATGCGCGGGAACGGCTCGTGGGGACGGCGAGAGTTTCTCTTGGAGAAGGTTCTGGACCGCGGCGTTATCCGGCAGTCCTTTCTGCGGTGAAGAATGCGACGCTCTCCTTTACGGTCGGCGGGCCGCTGATCGAAGTGAGGACCAGTGCGGGAGATTCGGTCAAAAAAGGCGATATTCTCATGCGTATCGATCCCCGGGATTTTCAGCATGAAGTGGATGCTGCCCAGGCTCGTCTTGATGCTGCGCTTGCGGAGCTGGAATTGATGAAAAGCGGAGCGCGTTCGGAAGACATCGAGATCCTGAAAGCCCGGATCGATTCCGCCCGGGCACAGCAGGTCTACGCACAGGCGGAATTTCGGCGTGCGAAACCGCTTTTGGAAAAAAAAGCCATCACGTCGAGCGAGCTGGATCTCATGCAGAGTAACCTGCGGACAGCAGATGCCCAGATCCGCTCTCTGGAACAGGAACTCGCAAAAGCGGAGGCGGGAGAACGTGAGGAGGAGATCCGCGTAAAGGAAGCAGAGATCGCCGGTTTGAAAGTCGCGCTGGAAATCGCGGAATCCGCTTTGCGCGACACCTGCCTGCGAGCACCTT
>CAZRGJ010000293.1:0-4224 GCA_964599445.1 uncultured Planctomycetaceae bacterium
CATTTGCGATACGAAAAGCCTGAATAACGGGGCAATCCGCCATTTTCCGCAAGGAGGCAAGGTAATTCTCATCTTCACTTCCGTGAAGCTGAACAACATCAATGATCCCGCTTTGAAACAGTTCCGCGACCCGTTCCGGTTTTTCATCCGCGAAAACTCCGACAGACCGAATCCTCGCGTCCAGTTTCTGTCTCAATATTTCCGCTTGTTTAGTCAACACATGGCGTCTGCTTGCCGGCACAAAGACAAAACCGGCAAAATCGGGACGCAGTTCGTTTACCCACTCCGCCTCACAGAGCCGGGTAATTCCGCATAATTTGATCCTGGTCATTTTCTTTTCCATCCCTTTTGACTCCGGGTTCCGTTCCTCTTTCGGTTTTGCCTTTCAGTTCCTGGATCTTTGCTTTTTTATCTGCCGCGCGCATGAGCGTCTCTCCGATCAGAACGGCATCCACTCCAATGGCACGTAATTCCGCAACATCTTCGACAGTTTGGATCCCGCTTTCCGCCGTGAACAGGATCCCGTCAGGAACCAGCTCCCGCAATTTCCGACTATTCCGCATATCTACCGAAAAATCATTCAAATTCCGATGATTGACTCCGATGATCCTCGCACCGGCACGGACGGCAGATCGGACTTCCATTTCATCATGCGTTTCCACCAGCGCGGAGATTCCAAGACGTTCACAGACTGCCAGATACTCGCGGAGCTGCGTTTCCGAAAGAAGTGAGCAGATCAGCAGGACCGCCTTCGCCCCCAGGAGCCGCGCTTCAAAAATCTGGTAGTCGCTGACCGTGAAATCTTTCCTCAGACACGGCAAACTGATTTCGGCGGCGATCTTTTCCAGGTACTCATCCTTCCCGAGAAACCACCGAGGCTCGGTCAATACGGAAACGGCGTCCGCTCCGGCAGATTCGTATTCACGCGCGATATGAAGATACGGAAAATCGGGAGCAATGAGTCCCTTGGACGGAGAAGCCTTTTTGCATTCACAGATGAAAGCGATCCCCGGTTTCCGAAGTGCCGACTCAAACTCGAAATTCCCTTTCGGCAGTGCGAGTGCCCGACTTTTTATTTCATCTGCGGAGATCCTTCGTTTTGCCGTCTCCACACGTTCTGCGGCATATGCTGCCAATTTGCCAAGTATCGTCATCTTTTCTCCCTCACTGATTCGAAATTCTGATGATTTTTTCAAGCACATCCTCCGCTTTCCCGCAGTCTATGACTTCACGAGCCAAACGCATGCCGTCATAGATCGACTCGGCTTTTCCGCCGATATGGAGAGCAGCCCCGGCATTCAGAAGAACGGCGTTTCTTTTGTGTCCCTTTTCCCCAGACAAAATACTCCGCGTGATCTGCGCATTTTCCTCCGGAGTTCCTCCGCGAAGCTCCTCTTTCGTGCAGCGTTCCAACCCAAAATCTTCCGGCGTGATCTCACCATGCCGGAACCATCCGTCCTGAAACTCCATGACCGTCGTTGGAGCAGAAAGGGAGATCTCGTCGATCCTGTCCTGCCCGTAAACGACCATTCCTCGCCGGACACCGAGTTTCATCAGGACCTGTGCCAGCGGTACAGCGAGCGACGCATCGTAAACACCCAGCAGCTGTCTCTGCGGCCGAGCCGGATTCGTGAGCGGTCCCAGAATATTGAAGACAGTTCGGATCCCAAGCTCTTTCCGGATATTTCCGACGTATTTCATCGACGTATGGTATTTCTGCGCAAAAAAGAAAGCGAAATTGGTCTCCTTCAGCAGCTCGAGACATTTTTCCGGCTCCAGTTCGATCCGGACTCCCAATGCCTCCAGACAATCCGCCGTCCCGCATCTGGAAGAGGCCGCACGGTTTCCATGTTTTGCGATTTTCAGTCCCGCCGCGGCACAAACGATCGCCGCCGTCGTGGAAATATTGAAACTCTGCGCACCGTCTCCGCCAGTTCCGACTATCTCCATGACCTCAAAATCATGCTCGATCCGAACCGCTTTATCTCGCATCGCAGCCGCACATCCGGTGATCTCATCAATCGTTTCCGCCCGGGTACTTTTAGCCGAAAGCGCAGCGAGAAAAGCCGCATTTTGCGTCGGTGTCGTGTTTCCGCTCATGATCTCACTGGTCACGCAATACGCTTCCTCATACGTGAGGTCCTGTTTATCGACGATTTTTATGATTGCTTCCCGAATCATCTCAAAACCTCCCCAAAATAAAATTCCTCAGCATGGTCCTTCCGTCCGGAGTCAGGATGGATTCCGGATGAAACTGCACACCAAAGATGGGAAACTCCCGATGCTGAACTGCCATGACTTCTCCGTTCTCCGTTTCGGCCGTGATGCGAAGAGACTCCGGAATGGTTTCCGGATCAGCCGTCAGAGAATGGTAGCGTGCGGCAGGCGCGATTTCAGGAACTCCGCGAAACAACGGGCAGTCCGTGCGAAATTTCACGAGCGACTGCTTGCCGTGCATGAGTTTTTTGGCGTACGTGACTTTCGCCCCATATGCCGCGCAGATCGCCTGGTGCCCAAGGCAGACCCCCAAAGTCGGGATCGTCTGCGAAAGTACTGCGGCGGTTTCCATGATGATCCCCGCATCTTCCGGACGACCAGGACCAGGAGAAAGAATGATCCGGTCCGGAGCCGTTTTCCGGATCTCTTCGACAGTCATCTCATCATTGCGGATGACCTTGATTTCCGGGTCGATCTCTCCCACGAGCTGAAACAGATTGTACGAAAAACTGTCGTAATTATCGATAAGCAGGATCATCGTTCCGCCTCCTCTGCCAATTTCAAGGCATTCATAACCGCCGACGCTTTGTTGACACACTCCTGGAATTCCTTTTCCGGGTCAGAATCCGCCACGATGCCCGCTCCGCTCCGGACGAAGACCTTGCCGTTTTTCTTCCACGCAATCCGAATCGCGATGCACGTATCCAGATTGCCCGTAAAGTCAATGTAGCCGACTGCTCCGCCGTAAATGCCGCGTTTCGTTTTTTCAAGTTCCGCGATCAGCTGGCAGGCACGGAGTTTCGGCGCACCGGAAAGTGTCCCGGCAGGAAGGACCGCTTTGAGGGCATCCAGCGCATCCCGGTCCTCCCGGATCTCGCTCCGTACCGTCGAACCAATGTGCATAACGCGGGAATAACGTTGGATCTCCCTCAGTTTTTCGACTTCCACACTGCCGAATCGACTGATTTTCCCAAGGTCATTGCGTCCCAGATCGACCAGCATATGATGCTCGGCAAGCTCTTTTTCATCTGCGAGCAATTCCACCTCCAGCGCGCGGTCTTCCACCTCATCTTTTCCTCTCGGCCGAGTTCCCGCCAGCGGAAACGTATGGAGGATCCCCTTCTCGAGCTTTACGAGCGTCTCCGGCGACGCACCTGCGATCTCTACATCCATTCCCGAAAAGTAGAACATGTACGGTGACGGCTCAAACGTCCTCAAAATACGATACGCATTCAGCAGACTTCCTTCAAACGGAGCTTCCAGACGATTCGACAGAACGATCTGGAAAATATCCCCCTCGTGAATATGGTATTTCGCTCTCTCCACCATTTCACAGTAGGCTTCTTTCTCAAAAAGCGGAATCGGTTCCCCGGTCAACCTTCCACAGTCGTCCGTTTTTTCAGCTCCGGTCCTCAGCAGAGATGCCATATTTTCCAGCTCTCTGACCGCTCTTCGGTATTCCGTTTCCGGATCGCGCAGGGACATGTTGGCTATCAGGATGATCTTCTGCCGGAAATTGTCAAACGCGATGACTTTATCGAAGAGCATGAGATCCACATCCTGAAAATTTTCATTCTCTTCCCTTTCAGCCGCCTCGGAAGGCACGAGATCCACTGACGGTTCACTGTACTTCAGGAAATCATACGAAAAGTAACCGACCAATCCTCCGGTAAATGAGGGAAGATAGTCAAACCGCGGGCTTTTGTACTCCGAGAGGATCTGCCGGATCTGTTCCGACGGATCGTTCGTCTTCAAACGCAAATCGCCGACCTTCATTGCGCTGCCCGTACAGGTGATCTCAAGCTTCGGGTCAAATCCAAGAAACGTAAACCGACCCCATTTTTCCTTTTCCAGAACAGATTCCAGCAGATAGCAGTGTGACGAAAGCATTTTCAGCTTCCGCAGTGCCGTGATGGGCGTACAGATGTCCGAGAGAATTTCACAGCTAACCGGGAGAATGTCGTATTTCCCGTCTGCTGCGATCTCTTTTACCGCTTCAAAATCCGG
>CAZRGJ010000294.1:0-4222 GCA_964599445.1 uncultured Planctomycetaceae bacterium
CCCGTCCCCAGAGAAATTCCACCCGAACACAGTCCTGACGCCGCCGCACGCACGCAAGTTCCTGAACGTCGGCAGTTTTTCGCCTCGCAGTACATCTGCACCGCTCTTTTCGCGCGGCTCCTTACAGAAGCACATAGTTCACGGCAGTACGCAGGGTTTCCTTTTTCTGGAACGTTAAAAAACTGAAAATACTCATCATTCCCCCGATGCGAGAGGGGGAATCCATACGGCGATCCGTATGCGCCTCAATTATAGCACGTTTCCCTTTACTGTCAATACGCGAAACGGAAAAGATTCCAAAAAAATTTCCCGAAAAAATTCCTTTTCGCCCCGTGTGTTTCTGCGGTCTGCTTTTTCTTCCTGAACTGCCCAGTTTGTTTTTCCATCCGATCAATCGAAGAAACCCGAATTGAAAATCTGAAAATTAAAGAAAATACAGAAAAAAACAGAGGGGATGCTCTTGCCAAAAATGCGGAATTCTGGTAAAATGCAGGTTGGTGTCGAATGAAGAGATCCAGAAGCATCGGATTTTGATACGCACAGGAAACCGGAAAAGATCCCAGTTCACCAGAAGAGAGAGAAAAATGAAAAAAATTTTCCAGGCCGGCATTCTGCTTTGCCTTTTCCACGCTTTTTTGTTCGCGTCAGTTTCTTCTCCTGCCCAGGAAGGAAAGGACAGATTCTCGGCCTACCGTGAACTCTACGCAGATTCGGGATCCCAGGCTCCAGCAGACAGCTCGAAGGATTCTCCTTCCGGTCTGCCGAATGGAATGTCCTCCGGAATGCCTGCCGGTTTCCCTGGCGGAAGCTCCGTCGGATTCCAGGGAATGGGAGTTCCCGGTTTCGGAGTTTCTGCGCCCTCGCTGAACGTGACGGCAAAAGTCCTTTCCCTTCCGGAAAACGGAAAGCCAGGAAAACTCGAAATATTCGCCCAGATCCCTGACGGATTCAAGATCTACTCCCTCACACAGGAAACCGGCGGGCCGTTCCCGTCAAAGATCCATCTTGCTGAAGACGTGACGATTCAGGGAAAGATCCTCCCGGAACCGGCTCCGCACAGCGAAAAGGACGAATTGACGTGGGGCGACATCACGATCGAAAGCCACTCCAAGTCCGTCCGATGGCTGGCTGAATTCCAGTGGAATGACGCAGGCGCACCGCCCGCCCAGATCTCAGGAAGCGTCGAAGCACAGATGTGCGACGCCAATTCCTGTCTCCCGCCGAAGAAATTCCCGTTCACGGCTCCCGTGCCGGCATTGGAAAAGGTTTCAGATGAAGCGCAAAACGCAGCGTCCGCGGAACATTCAGAAAAGAAAAAAAATACGGAACTGAAAAAAGACGCAGTACAGAAATCGGCTCCGGCAGCGGCAGAAACTACAGACGCTGAAGAAAAAGAAGCAAACGCTGAAGAGGATGCCCTCGCGTCGCCGAAACCGGTCTCCACCGAAGAAAACGCAGTCGAAGCGGCATATTCTCCCGCTCAGGAAGTCACCGTGGCCGGTGAAACTGTGGAAAGAGGCGTTCCCGCTGAGGATCCGGCCGAGTCTGACGAAACCGCTGGTTGGGAAAAACCGTCTTCTGCAGACTACTCTCTGGCGATCATCCTCGTGATGGCGTACCTCGGCGGTCTGATCCTGAACCTGATGCCGTGTGTTCTGCCGGTCATTGCGCCGAAACTGCATTCATTCATCAAGCAGTCCGGAGAAGCACGCGGACGTATTTTCCTTCTGAACGTGGCCTACACAGTGGGTCTGCTGACCGTTTTGTGGTTTTTGGCCGCACTTTCGCGCATCGCAGACCTGACGGCACTCCTGAAGACCATCCTTCCTGAATCGGCCGCGGCATACCTTCCGACGCTTCAGAACATGGGGTGGGGGCAGCAGTTTACGTATCCTGGATTCGTCATCTTCATGATCGCACTCGTTTTCGTCATGGGACTGAGTTTTCTCGGCGTCTGGGAAATTCCGATCCCGGGGATGGTCGCCAGCGGAAAACTTGGGAAAATGCAGCGCAAAGAGGGATTCCTCGGCGCGTACTGCATGGGGATCCTCACCACGCTTCTGGCGACGCCGTGTGTCGGTCCGTACCTTGGGCCGGTCTTCGGCTGGGTCATGATGCAGGAGATCTGGGTCTCGTTCGTAACGTTTACCGTCATTGGCCTCGGCCTTGGGACACCCTATCTCGTCATCGGCGCATTCCCCGTCCTTATTCGTTTCCTGCCAAAACCGGGTGAATGGATGGAGACCCTCAAAGAAGTCATGGGATTCTTCTTCCTCGGCACAGTCGTCTGGCTATTTTACGTCCTGCCGGGACAGTATACGGTCCCGACGCTGGGGCTGATGGTCGCGCTCTGGTTTGCCTGTTGGCTCATCGGGAAAACGACGCTTTCCGGAGCCTCGCGTGAAGCCGTCCTTGCCGCCTGGGCCGCCGGGATCATCTTCTCGGCCATCGTAGGTTTCGTCCTGTTCTCGCTTGAGTACACGCACCATCAGACGCAGTGTGCCGCGCCGGAAAACGTCTCCGAAGATGAGATTCCATGGCGTCCCTTCTCCATCGGTCTGACGGAAGAACTTCGTGCAGAAGACCGCATACTTTTCATCGACTTCACGGCACGCTGGTGCGCAACGTGCCAGACGAATTCCAAATTTGCGATCGAAACTCCAGCAGTGGCGGAATTCATTCGCTCCAACGAGATCGTGCCGCTGCTTGCCGACTGGTCGGAGCCATCCAAAGAAATCGAGCAGACGCTGGAGAAATTCGGCCGAAATTCCATTCCGCTCATCGTGATCTGGATCCCGGGACAGACGGATCCGATCCTCATTGACGGAATCGTTTCGGAATCGAATGTCCTCAGTGCTCTGGAACACGCCGTCGAAAAAGCCCAAAGCAATCCGGAAAAAAAGACGGCAGACTGAATGTATACGGCAGACTGAATGTATGCAGACCGAGCGAAGCAGCGTGAAGCAAACTGTCATTTGTGCCGCAGATCGCCCGGTGAACCAGATTTTCCCAGGAAGCCTTCCTGAAAAATGCGGCAATTTCCGCCGTCATGGGGAAGCATCCCGGCAAAAGAACACAACAGCAAGAAAAGAAGATTTCATTTGCCATGCTCGAAAGCATTTTTGAACAATGCGCAGTCGCCAGCGGCCTGGTGACCGAATCCGAACTGATCTCCGTGTGGAAGGAGATGCTCGGCAGCGATCCGCCATCGCCGGAAGGAGTTCCAGATCGGCTGGCAGAGATCCTGCTCCGGCGCAGCATCCTGAACAGCTGGCAGGTAAAACAGCTGATGAAGGGGCAAAAACGCTTTACGCTCGGCGAATACAAAATTTTCGATTCGATCGGCCGAGGCGGAATGGGGGAAGTCTACAAAGCGCGGCATATGGAGACGCAGCAAATCGCCGCAGTCAAAGTGCTTCCGAGCAAAAAAGCGACAGAATCTGCCATCAAAAATTTTGAAAATGAGATCCGGTTCATGTCCCGCCTGAGTCATCCCAATCTCGTGGCGGCGATCGAAGCAGGATTTGACGGAAACGTGAACTACCTCGTGACGGAATACGTTCCTGGCCCCGACTTGCGCAAACTGGTGCGGAATCGAGGGCCGCTGACCCAGGAATCGGCAGCTTCCGTCATCATTCAGGCCGCTCGCGGGCTTCAGAATGCACACTCGATGGGGTTTGTGCACCGGGATGTGAAACCGGGCAATATTCTGGTCACGATGAACGGAATGGCCAAACTGTCCGACCTGGGACTGGCAAGCCATCGGGAATTTGCGGAAGATTCGGAAAAAAAGAGCAAGATCGTCGGGACCGCAGACTACATCGCACCGGACCAGGTTCGTGCTCCTGCGAACCCGGATCCGATCTGCGACATTTACTCGCTGGGATGCACGCTCTACTTTATCGTGACGGGGAAACCGCCGTATCCCGGAGGATCCGCTTCCGAAAAGGTCAAAAAACATCTGAGCGAGACGGAGTATCCGACCAATCCGGCTCTCCTGAATCCTCTGTTGACGGAAGAGTTTACGGACATCATGGCGTGTATGATGGCCAAAGATCCGGAGGAAAGGATCGCGTCTGCGCAGGACGTCATCCACTTCCTCTCCCAATGGTCAGACGGAACACCCCGTCCGCTTGAATTCGCAAGCTCGGAATGCGCCTCCATGTCGGGGATCTACTCCCACTGGGAACATTCGGAACCCGTCCCCCACGCAGCAGTTCCA
>CAZRGJ010000295.1:0-4219 GCA_964599445.1 uncultured Planctomycetaceae bacterium
AGGGAAAACGGCGGAAGGACGAGGTCTTCGTCGGCAGTGAATTCCGGTCCGTCAAGCGACGGGTAAATATCGTTTGGCGACTCAGCCGCAGTGTTCACGAATAGACGCCATGAAAGTGTACGCAGTTCTTCCGGAAGCCGAAATGTGACCGGATCCTGCCCGTTATGGTAGATCAGCAGGATATGATTGCTCCGCAGCTCACCGTCCGGCCAGTCTCCCGCTTTTTCTGAAGAGGGAACGGCCGCGAACATGCACGCAAGCGTCGGACATGAAGTATCCGTCCAGTCAAACGTCCTGCCGTCATTTCGAAACCAGTTTACGTCGGGGAAATCCGCTTTCAGATCCTCCGGTTGACCGGTCAGAAATTCCCTGCGGCGCAGCGTCGGTTCGCTCCGGCGGAAACGGATCAGCGACGATACGAAACGAACCAGATCCGCGTTTTTGCGGATCATTTCCCAGTCCATCCATGAGAGTTCATTGTCCTGGCAGTACGCATTATTGTTCCCGTCCTGCGTCCGTCGGCATTCATCCCCCATCAAAAGCATCGGGACACCGTGACTGAAAAGCAGCGTCGCGAGAAAATTGCGCATCTGCCGCTTTCGGAAACTTTCCACGACGGGATCATCGGTCGGTCCTTCCACTCCATAATTGTACGAAAAACTATTGTTGTCGCCGTCGCGATTCTGTTCGCCGTTCGCCTCATTGTGTTTCTCATTGTACGAGACGAGATCATTTAGCGTGAATCCATCATGTGACGTGACGAAATTGATGCTGTGGTACGGTGCGCGCCCTCCCGGTTTGTAGAGGTCGCTGGAGCCGGCGACGCGCGTTGCGAGCAGGTTCGTCATGAAACTGTCTCCACGCCAGAATCGCCGAACGTCATCGCGGTATCTTCCGTTCCACTCCGCCCAGCGTGTCGTGCTGAAATTCCCGACCTGGTATGCTCCTGCTGCGTCCCACGCCTCGGCGATGATTTTCGTGTCGGCAAGAAGAGGATCCTCAGCGATCATCTCGACGATCGGCGGGTTCGTCATGAGATTCCCGCTCCGATCCCGGCTCAAAATGGACGCCAGATCGAAACGGAAGCCGTCAATGTGGAAATTGTGGACCCAGTAGCGCAGGCAGTTGAAGATCAGCTCGCGCGTGACCGGATGATTTCCGTTGACCGTGTTTCCGCATCCCGTGTAGTTGGAGTAGAACTGCCGGTCACGCTCCAGAATATCGTAGACGGGGTTTTCCAGTCCCTTGAAGGAAAGCGTGGGGCCATGCTCGTTTCCCTCGGCCGTGTGATTGAACACGACATCCAGAATGACCTCGATGCCGGCCTGATGCAGCGCAAAAACCATCTCCTTGAATTCTCGGACTTGCCCTCCGGGAGCCGGATCCGAGGCGTACTCGCGGTGCGGCGCAAAAAACGCGACCGGATCGTAACCCCAGTAGTTTACCCTCGGCGTCTTTCCTTCTGCCGTGAAGGGATCGGAAGCAAGAAATTCGTGTACCGGCATCAGCTCCACTGCCGTGACTCCGAGCGATTTCAGATACGGGATCTTCTCCGCTACGCCGCGGTAGGTTCCCGCGTACGCACAGTCCGCCGATTCTGAACGCGTGAACCCGCGAACGTGCATCTCGTAAATGACGGAATCCGCCATCCGGTAGCGCAAATGCCGGTCTCCGCGCCAGTCGAAATGGTCGGAAACCACCACACATTTTGGCGGAACGAGAATTTTATCCTCCGTAAAAAGGTACGGACCGGCGAGTGCTTTTGCGTATGGATCGATCAAACGGGCGGTACGGTCAAACCTCAACCCCTCCTCCGGAAGAAATGGTCCGTCTGCCTGAATATGGTAGAGCGTCCCGATTCCGCGTTCCGGTACAAAAAGTGTCCAAACGTCTCCCCATCGGTTCGTTTCCGGATAAAGAGGCACGACCTGCGAGGGGTGAAGGTCCTGCGGGGAATCGTAAAAAAGGATCCGCATCTCCCGTGCACTGCGGCTGAAAAAACGGAAACGCACGCCGCCGTCCATCGGTTCTGCACCATACGGAAGCGCGTACTCAAAGCACGGCTGCGCACTGCCGACCCCTGCCCTTTCGAGAAACTCGACCGGATGCGGACGCGGCGTGATCTCATCCCAGGTATACGACGGCGTCTCTTCCGACATAAAAATCCTTTCTTCTGCGTGTCTCCGCACAGATTTTCCCAGTGCAGTTTTCCTCCGCACGGTCCACTTCACAGTTCGCAGTTTCTCATTCCTTCACGAACTCCTGGTGGCACTCTGCGCAATGTTCGTGAAGTATTTCGTAATTTTTCGGCGAATATTTGCGGTCGGAGACCTCAAGCGTCACGTGAAGATAGTAGGATGCATCACGGCACCGCATACAGAATTCCTGCCAGGCCGTAACGTTTTCCGGTTTGGAGGATTCATGCGCCATCGCCGTCATTCCCTGGAAAAGGACCGCCATCGCGACCGCACGTCCCGCTACACTGTCCAGACCGCGGCGTTTTTTGATCTTCGCAGCGATCTCCTGATCGTAGATCGCGATCGACTGCATGACCTCACGCAGATTGCCCGCCGGCTCGCTCCAGGCCAGGTTTTTGCTGTCCGTCGAAACGAGAGCCTGCTGCATCTGCGTCCACGCAGCCTGCGCTTCGGCATAGGTCGAAACTTTTGCGAGAGTTCTGCCGGCGTCGATGATGTTCGTCGCTCCATTTTTTGCCGGACAGTACTGGTCGTGAAGCCCCGCGACCTGCGCAAAAACGGCCAGCACGTTCGCAAGACGCCGGACTTCTGCGGAATTCTCGCTCCACTGAGCTTCTCTCGCGTTCATTTTTTCAGTGAGTTCCGCAGCGGCAGTCTGGATCTGGGCGTTCAGGACCTCGATCGGCGCATACGAAGTCGCGGCAGCATCCCCCGGAGACCGTTCCTGCGCTGAGACCGCGGAAGTACACAGTCCGCAAAACATCACGGCAGCCAGCGAAAATACACTAAACGGCAAAAGGGACAAAATTCCCGATCTTTTCATGGTAAAACTCCCAAAATTAAAAAACTGAGTCTGATTTATTTTACGGGCCGGGTCACGGAAAATCAGCGGGTACGCACGATGTCCGCAACAAATTCCTCAATGAGCGCCTCATTGAAGAACTGCATCACGACGACGTGCGCCAGTTTCCCCAAAACGGAACATTCCCCGCAGGCCATCGCGTATTTGTGGACGATCTCGGGAGCCGGACGCTCCATGCAGACCGTGTTCGACCATGGATTCACCCAGCACTTTATGCCGACCTCTTTCAGCCGATCCTCAAAGATCCGCGTCATCTTCAGAATGTGCGCCGCCTCCGCGCGGAAACCTTCCGGACCGGTCGTGATGAGCCGCCAGTAGAGTTTCAGTGCATGAAAACCACTCCGGGAACAGCTGATCGTTGGGATCACGCCGTTCAGGTACGGCACACTGTAGGTGTGGAGGTGGTTCGGAACGTCTTTTCGGCAAATGAAGATCCCGACCGGTTCATTCATCGCGAGGAATTTGTGCCCGGAAACGGCGATCGAATCAAATCCGCGCAGCTGCTGATTCAGGATCCCGCTGACGTCCGGCTCCTCGACCCACGGCAGGTACCCGCCGAAAAGAGCCGCGTCCAGATGCCGGTAAACCGCCGGAGGCTTCACTTCTTCCAGGACTTGCGCGATCGCTTTCTGGTCATCGATCGCTCCCTTGAACGTTCCGCCAATCGCGATCGCGACCAGAGCCGGCCGATTGCCATCCAGCTTGCGTCGGAAATCCTCCACGTTCATCTGCCCCATCGGATGCGCGTCGATCAGCCGCGTCTCGATCTGCAGAATGTCTCCGAGCTTCCGGACGGAGTAGTGCGCCTCAGAGGAAACGTAAAGGATCGGCTTCGTATTTTCGCCGGTGAGTTTCAGTTCGCGTGCCGCGTCTTCCAGGTACTTTCTCCCGAAATAGACGCCGTGCATGTTTCCGTCCGTTCCGCCGTTGGTCAGTACGCCCCAGTGGTCATCGTCCGCAAAACCGAAACTTTTGGCCAGAAAATCGATGCAGCGGCGCTCAAACTCGTCCGATTCCAGCATATCCCACTCCGTCTTGTACGGATCGCCTACGTTGATGAGCGTGACGTCGCAGAGTTTCGTCTCAAGCAGCCACTGGTAGAATCCCGTCAGATTCACTTCCTGATCGAACGGGTACCCCTGCTGATGGAACTGCCGGG
>CAZRGJ010000296.1:0-4216 GCA_964599445.1 uncultured Planctomycetaceae bacterium
GCGCGGAGGTTGCGCAAAGAACGCGGAGTGGGAGAAAGGGGAGTTGTTACTTTTTTAAGAGAGATGACCCTATTTCTCCGCACACGGTGCGAGATGCTGAAAACAGACTTGTTACCTTTTTGGGAAACACGGCGTTCTTGTTTTCACGCAGAAAACAGGTTTGTCACCTCCGCGCCTCTACGCGAAAAATGGGGACGTCACTATCTGAAAAACGATACCTTTACAGAGTGATGACCCTATTTTCTCCCACACGGTTCGGGATACAGAAAAAAACAGAGTTGTCACTTTTTAAGGAGTTATAACCCTATTTTCTCGCACACTGTTTGGGATGCTGAAAAACCGGCTTGTTACCTTTTTGAGTGAACACGCCCTAGCTGAAAAACAATACCTTTACAGGGTTATAACCCTATTTTCTCGTACACTGTTCAGGATGCTGAAAAACAGATTTGTTACCTCTTTTTTACCGACCGCGTATCAATTTTCATGCAGAGGTTACATGGAGTGGGGTAAAGGGGGGGGACTTTTTAAGGAGTGATAACGCAATTTCTTGCACACGGTTCGAGATGCTGAAAACAGGGGGGGATCAATTTTCGCGCAGAGGTCGTGCGGAGTGGGGTAAAGGGGATAAGGTCCATCCGGGAACAGTGTACCTGTTTCACCGCTGAAGACACTGAAAAATCACAGAGAAACACGATCTTAACACAAAATACTCTTGCGTATTTCTGATTTTTAATATAAAATGTACTCGAAATCAAATTTTCGTTCAGGAACAGGAATACTTTGGTAAAAGGGTGGTTTATGGCGTGTTTGAATTTTTCAGAGCTTCAGAAATTTTCTGTTTTGGCACTGTGCTGTCTGCTTTCTGCCGGCTGTTCGCAGGAAAAAACGGCAGAAGAAAACGTCCGTGAACCGGAAAAAGCCCCCATTTCCCTTACTTCGGAGGAAACGGCTTCGGTCCTTCCAGCTGCGGAGCCGAAATTTGCCGAACCGCTTCCAGAGGAACTCCCGATGACGGAAGAGATCTCCGAACCGGAATTTTCTGGTGAACTGCCGGATACACTTCCCGGTGCGTTTCCGGATGCACTTCCCGAAACCCTTTCGGAATCTGGCGATGCTCCCTCGTTTGAGAAGCTGCCGGATCCGCAGCCGAATGTTTCCGAAGGCGACGGCACATCCGATCTGTCGTCGAAGTTTCGGAGTTTTGATTTGAATTGGGAGGAAATACCCAAGGTGTGCGTTTTTTCAAGCGAGTCTTCCGGGAATGGAGTACTTTGGATCCTCCTCTCTGGTAAAAGACGGCGGAGGGGGCCAGTTTTCCTCTTCTCTTCCCAGTACGGCCGAGACGGATCCGATGCAGGAGCTTCCGGCCGCCAATGTTGCCGAAAACAGCGGGTATTTCGACCAGAAGACACTGCCGTCTCTTTTGGAGCAGTTCCTCAAAGATACCGCGCAGAATAATGATCCGACGCACGAGCAGACCGCACAGTTGGAAAAGGATCACGCGCTCATTCAGAGTCTTTTTCTTCGACTTGGGAAACCGGATAAATTGCGTTTTTTAGTGGGATTTGCGGCATTCCGAATGGCGATACGGCTTGAGAATGAGAAGGAAAAAGCGCATCGTTGGGGACGATGAAGATGTCGTATGCAGATCTGCGTGTCGGTCTGGCATGTGCTCGGCTCGAGCAGGCGGTCTGTCTTTCATACGGCAAACAAAACCCCACAAAAACAGACACAGCCCAGGAGAATGAAGAGCGATTTCTGGAAGAGCTGGCGCTGATCTTTGGATCCATGGATCAGAACGACCCGGATTTCATGGTCGGGAAGGTGCGGGAAGATCTGCTTGCCATTTTTAAACTTTATGTTTCATCTCTCCCTTTCTACATGTACGAGATGGCGCCTCTTCATATGAAAACGGAGCGTCGGCTTCAGATATTTACCCGTTTTCTGGAAGAGATCGAAAATCTGAAAAGAGCCGGTCTGATTCAGGAAACCGATCCGGAACACCCGGTTATTTTGATGAATCTCCATGCTCATCTTGCTTTTTGCAGGTGGTTTCTGTCAGATTTTTCCGAATGTCAGAAACACGTGGTCCGCATGAAAGAATACTTTGACTTCGTGTCGAAAAATGATGGAAACGATCCGCAGGCGTTAAAGTACGTGGACTTCCGCATCTCGATGTGGGAGGTCTTGTGTGCGGCGAAACTTGCGGATGAAGAGGAAACGCGCAGGCGGTACCAGGAGTGTCTGGCAAAATGCGGGAAGATCGCTGGATCCGTAAAAGAGGTGTGCTTCCAGTGCGCCAACACCCTGCACTATCTTGGAGAGGTCCTTCAGGAACAGATGAAAGAGCCTGCGCTGGTCTGTTTTCAGACGGCTCTGAACATGCTCGAGACGGGAGTTGAGGAAGATCCGCAGCTGCTTTTGAATATGACATCTCTGAGTCTGTTTTTTGAAAATGCCGTATCGCTTTGGGAGACCGCGGCGGAATTGGGAAACTATCCGGAGGCGGAAGCGGCTCTCGCCAAATACGAAAAAATGATCTTCCGTGCGGAAGAACAGCAGAAAGCGGTTTTGGGTGAGCTTCCGGACGAGAGGAAACAGAATTTCATCATTGCCCGTTTCACACTCTGCCATCAGCAGCGTGCCCTTGCGTCCAAACAGAACGACCAGGCCAAAATGGCGGAGGCGGATGCCCGGCTTCGGGAATTGGAAGGCGAGGTCACGAAATTGGACTTTCTGTCCCTCGATGCATTGTTTTTCCTGCGGGTCGGTCAGAAAATTGAAGAGGCTGGACGCTGCGAGCAAAATAAAGATACCGCGGGTACCCGCCAGGCTTTCGAAGAAGCTCTGGGAATGCTTGAAATGATCGAAGAAAGCCAGAGAAACGTAGTCTGGATGCTTTCTTTTACGGCAGTGCTGCCGTATCCCCAGCTGTTTGAGGGCGAAGCGAAAGAAGGCATCTACCAGAGACTCATCGACCTTTGCCGGTCAGGAAAAGAAAACGATCCGGAAAATATTGTGCATTACTATGGGGAAATATTGGTATTGAGCATCAAAGCCGCGGGTACCGAGCATAAGGAAAACGCGTTAAATTTATGCATCGAGGCCGCGGAGGTCTGCAAAGCAATGTTAGCCAATTGTCCGGGCGATATGCGAAATGGACTGATGCTTGTTTCGCAGGACCGATTCCTGGCGGATGCGGTCCTCCGCGATAGAAATGACCTTGCCGAAGCCAAAAGATATTTAGCCGAAGCGGAAAAAGTGTTCGCGCCGATCCTTGAAAAATATCCTGAAGATTGTTTGGATGATAAACTGATTTTAAGCATCACGAAAATGCACATTCATCGGTCAGAGAAAAAATATCCGGAAGCACTCGCGCTGGCAGAAAAAAATCTGGAGGAACTCCAGAATATCGATCAAAACCCGGAGATTTTCGTGAAATTTAAAAAACTGAAACGCGAACACTTCCTTTCGTATCGAATCGACTGTCTGCACACGGCCGCGGAATGTTATTTGGCGGCCGGACAAAAGAACGAGGCTCGAAAGCCGCTGGAAGAGATCTGGAAATATCTTGAAGAAATGATCCAATTGGAAAAAGCATCCATGGAACAGGAAAACGATCCTCAAAATGATTCGCCGAAACTTTCCAAGGAGACTGCCGCAGAAACCACGGCAGATCTGGATTGGTATCTGAAGCTGAAAGTCATCCTCACGCGTATGGCTGCGGAACTGGAAGAGGGCGAAAAACGGGAAGAACTGCTGCAGAAGGCCGATGAAGAATTTGAAAAATTACCAGACAAAGAGGCCAAACCGGTGATCCATATTTTATTCCATACACATTTGCGCGGTCCGAATGAAGATCCCCGGAACGGAATGCCGTAAGACTCCATTCCAAGCGCAGAAAAACAAAAAAAGCAGAAATTCCAAATCGGGATCTCTGCTTTTTTAAGTGGAGGTAATCGGACTCGAACCGGTGACCCTCGCGTTGCAAACGCGATGCTCTACCAACTGAGCTATACCCCCGGGTCGTCTCTCTCAAGACAAACAGTATTCTAGCAGATTTTGAAAACTTTTCAAGTACCCCCTGCATGAAATCTGAAAATTTTATGGTTCATTCGGCAGCTGTGTGCCGATTCTACCACTGAAGACACTGAAAATTCACAGAAAGACACTGATTTTGATGCAAAAAACACAAAAAACGGATCACGTGGATTTT
>CAZRGJ010000297.1:0-4215 GCA_964599445.1 uncultured Planctomycetaceae bacterium
GGGGGAGCGTCGAAGACGGTGGAAGGGTTTCGCGGCGTTTTTTTACGGACTTGAGGTTTCCGAAGAGTTCCCCCAAACCACCCCCCGTCTCGCTTCGCTCGCCACCCCTCCTGAGAGGAAGGGTTTTTGAGTGTGCGTCCGCGTCAGTGACCAACGGGAACGGGTTCATGCCTGTGCGCGGAAGCGCAGTCCACCCGCCGCGGTTCGCGGCCTCCTGAAGGATGGGCTTCTTGAATACGCGTTCTTTCCAAACTACTCCGTCGGCATGGAATCCGCGTCGAGGAAAAGCGTGGCGGATGGATGACGGCGGAGGATCGAGGCCGGGAGAGCGGTCGAGACGGTCTCTTCGGTCAGAAGGCGCGTGACTGCGTCGCGTTTCGTGGCTGCCGGGACGGTGCAGACGAGGTGCGAGCAGGCGAAAAGCGTCGGGATCGTCAGCGTCATCGCGTGCGTCGGAACGTCCGAAAGGGCCGCGAAGCACCCGTCGTTGACTTGCTGCTGACGGCAAACGGCATCCAGTTCCACGACTTTGACGGTTCTGGGGTCTTTGAAATCCGCGACCGGCGGGTCATTAAACGCAATGTGTCCGTTTTCGCCGATCCCCATACAGCAGATGTCGATCGGGGCCGCGTTGAGCAGTTCCGCGTACGTTTTCGGATCCTGAAGGTAGTTCACCGACTTGAACGGCACGAGTCCGAAAAGACGGTCGCGCAGGAAATTGCCGAATCCCTGCGGTGCGGCAGGATCCAGACCGACGTACTCATCCATGTGGAAAGCGTGGATCCGCTCCCACGGAATGTTCGGCGATTTGGCGAGGTTTTCCAAAACCTCATTCTGCGACGGAGCGGCGGCGAAGATCATCCGCAGTTCCTCTTTCTCCGCGAGCAGCGCACGAATGAGTCCTTCCGTATACGCCGCGGCAGCCAGCCCCATACTTGCGCGGTCGGACCAGGCACGCCAGGCGAGAAGATCTTTTTTTCCGGAGCGGATCAGCATGTGGAGCCTCCTTTTCTGTTTTTGCGTTGATTTGGAATTTTTGAGAAAACTATGGGTAAATGTAGCGCACGAGGACGGCATCTCCGAGATTTTGGAGGACGGCGTCGCGTGCCGTGTCGTCGGTGCCGAGGTTTTCGAAAATGACGCGATAGTAAGACTGCGTGTCGGGAAGACGCAGTTTGGCGTTCAGGTCCGCGAGTGAGATTTCGTTCCCGTCGAGCTGGATCTTGCCGTCGGCGGCGAGTTTGACTCTGAATGTCCGGACTTTCAGTGCTTTCGCGGATTCGATGACAGACTCCAGCGTCACGTGGGCACCGTTTTGTGCTTTGCTCGCATCCGCCGCGCTCATGAAGGCCATGATCTCAAGTGTTTCCCGCGGGTCGATCGGCGATTTTCCGGTGAGGAAGAACGTACAGATCTGATCGCAGAGCGGTTTGTAGCCGTCGTATTTCCCCGCGAGATTGACCCCTTTGCTTCCGAAGACCATGCCGCCGTACGGAGTACTTCCGGCCCGGATCCCGCGGAACGTCCCGATCCGTCCGTCTTCCCAGACGCCGACGGCCAGGTCATAGTTGGGCGTTGAGGTACGCGAAACGCTCACGCAGCCCGCGCCTCCCATCATCGTGAAGAGCATCTCCACGCCGTGGATGCCGTACCAGTAAAAGTCGGGATGGCATTCGTTCAGATGGCACGGACTCCAGGCGGCGATGCCGTGTGTTTCGCCGTATGGGCTGGCGTTCCGGATCTCCTGGATCGATGCACTGTAGCGGAGCGAGGAGGCGGAGAAAAGCGGGACGTTTTTCTCTTCGGCAAGACGGAATATCTCGAGCGTTTCCCAGAGATTTCCCGCCATCGGTTTGTCGATGAAAAGCGGTTTTCCTGCTGCGATGACCGGTCGGGCAAACTCCAGATGCGGACGGCCGTCGACGCTTTCGATCAGTACGCCGTCCACATGCGGAAGCATTTCTTCGATCGTCGCGTAAATTTTCACGCCGAACGGCATGATGTCTTGTGGGTATTGGTCTTTGCGGCTCCAGCTCGATTCATTGTCCGGCATCCCGCCTTTGACTGCGGCGGTGATCTCAAGTTTCTGGTAGTCTCCTTCCGCATTCGGAGCGTTGAAGAGCTTCACGAACGCGGGAACGTGCGAGGTGTCCGTGCCGATGATCCCAAGCCGGATGACGGACGCTTCGGCAGGCTCGGCCGTACTGACAGACGCAGCATCGTCGGCAAATACCGGAGTCTGTGCGAGCAGGGCGGCAAGAAAAACGAAAATGGGAAGGAATGGCTGGATTCTTTTCATTGGAAAACCTTTCGCGGAAGGACGGTGGGCGTTTTTTCTGTTTCGGGTTTTAATTGGAGTTTTGGTTTTAGTTTTGATTTGGAGCCTGATTCTGGCCCGTGCCTGGGAGAATGCGGAGGACACTTGGTCTCCGGATCCCCCCGGGCATGAAATTTTCGGCGGAAACCGTTTCGCCTTACTTTTCGTTCTGGAGCTTTCTGTAGATCTCCAGCGCAACATCCGGACGGTCGGTCGTGATGCTGTCGACACCCATGCGGTAGAGCGCTTCCATTCTTGCCGGATCGTTGACGGTCCAGACCATGATGTAGATCCCGCGGGCTTTCAGCTCCTTCGCGATCTCCGGCGTGATGCGCGAGTGGTGGATGTCCACGACATTCGTGAGGTTCTGCGTCAGGAGATTTTCGAGGTAGTCGGGGAGGTCTTCGTTCTTCACGTCCTGCGCTTTACCAAGGAGGACGGCCGTGCTGATCTCCGGGTGGCGTTCCCGAACGAAACGCGAGGCGGAGATGAAGATGCACGCTTTTTCCAATCCGCGTTCTTCGACGGCCTTCACGATCGGATCGGGCGGGCAGGTCTTCAGCTCGAAGACCGGGAGGCAGGCCGTCCCTTTCAGTGCGTCGAGATACTCGTTCAGCGTCGTGATCTTCGTGCCGCGGAACTGTTCGCCTTTCCAGACTCCGACGTCGAAGGTGCGGAGCGTCTCGAAATCGTAGTCGGCGATCTTGCCGGGGACCGGTTTTCCGTCGGCAGTCCGCACTTTCCGGCTGGTGCCTCCGTCATGGAAGAGGACGACTTTGCCGTCTTTCGTGACCATCAGGTCGCATTCGCAGCCGTGTGCACCGGTTTTCGCGCATTCAGCAGAGGACAGAGCCGTGTTTTCGGGGAACTCATACGAGAAGCCGCGGTGTCCAACGACCGGCGCAAGGAGCGGTTTCGGCATCTCGGAGGGTTTCTTGAGCGTTTCCTGTGCGGAAGCCGTCAGACCGCCCGGCATCTGGGAGCTAAGGAAAACGAGGAGGGCAAGCAAAAAAATACGTTGGATCATTTTTCTCTCCTGTGGGGGGGATGGGGAAAGTAATGGTTGGAGGTAAGCCCGTGCCGGGAGTGCACAAAGTGTCGGGGCACTGCGATCCAGGTCAGACAGTCATTTACTTTTGATTTTACTGAAAAAAGGCGCAGACGTCAAGGGGTGGGACGGGTCTTTGGGAACGTTTTGGCAGATAAGTCGGATTTTGGGCGGAGAAAAAGAACGGAGGATCTGCTTGCGGAGGAACGGCCGAGTGTTCCGGCTTCATTTTTCAGAAATCCGGGGTAACGGTGGGAAATGGGAAGTTGGGGTGGATTTTTTTAGCGAAAAGTGAATTTTTTTGAAAAAATACGGATCTTTTCAAGAGAGCATACTTGACAAAAACGCAAGTTCGCGGTAATCTATAAGATGATGAAGTGCAAAAAGAGGCGGGGGACAGTCTGTCCGCTGTTTTTTGAAGCCGGATGCCGGGCGGATACAGAACGTCCCGGATAGCCTGGACGCCTCTCTTTTGCTGTCGGCGGTTTCGGCAATGTGTGCGCGTGCTGGCGTATGTGTTTTGCTGTCCGTATTGATTGGGGAAGAAAAGTACCTGACGGGGAAATTCATTGAAGTGGGAATTTTGTGCAGGAACGGCCGTTTCTGGTGACGATCCTGTGCAGCAGCGGATGGAATGTCCGTCCTTTAAAAGAACCGAGGAAGTTCTTCATGGCAAAAAGAAGAAATTTTGCAGAGATTTTGGTCAAATGCAAGGTCATCAGTCAGGAGCAGCTTGAAGAGGCTCAGACTGTAGCGAGTACACGAAAGATCAAACTTGGGGATGCGCTGGTCCAGCTCGATTACGTTTCTGCGAATAATGTCATGCGTGCCATGGCGCAGGAGTACGGTA
>CAZRGJ010000298.1:0-4210 GCA_964599445.1 uncultured Planctomycetaceae bacterium
CAGGCAAAACGCGGATGTACGCAGTGGGCCTACTCGTCTGACTTTAATGAAAAGTGCCCGAACGAGGAGTACGTTTTTGAGTGGCTTCGCCGGGTCGAAGAACGTGCGCCGCTTGCCGTTGGGAGACTTCAGTACGTCGAGCAGCCGACGTGCCGGGATCTGAAGCGCGTGCCAGTCATCGAAATGTTCCGGGTGGCGCAGATCCGGCCGGTGGTCATCGATGAGTCGCTCACGGATTTTGAGGCGTTTCTTTTGAGTCGGGAACGCGGATACTCGGGCGTCGCACTCAAAGCGTGCAAGGGGCACCATGAGGCACTTTTGATGGCCGCCGCCGCACAGAAGTACGGAATGTTTCTCTGCGTTCAGGACCTCACCTGTCCCGGAGCCGCCTTCCTCCACAGTGCCTCGCTTGCCGCGCACATTCCGACCGTCGAGGCAATCGAAGGAAACGGACGGCAGTACTGCCCCTCCGCCAGTTCGGCACTCGCGCCGAAATTTCCGCATCTTTTCAAGGTGCGGGACGGACGTATCCGTACCGATGTGCTAAACGGCCCCGGACTTGGTTTCTCAGCATTTGAGTAGCGTGGGCTGCCTTTGAGAGTACGGTAATTCCGTACATTCAGCCTCCCCTTTTAGGGGAGGGGGACCGCCGTAGGCGGTGGAATGGGAACGCGGCGTTTTTTTACGGACTTCAGATTTTTGAAAATTTTCCCAAACTATTCCGCAATACAGAGTGCAAAAACCATGAGATTTCGATTGATTTTCATTTTGCTGTGGGCCGTTCTGGTTTCGGCTTTCCCTGCGGCGGATGTGTGCCGTTCGGAGTCGCGGACGGAGAGGCTGACGGGCGGAAGTGCGTCCGGAATTTCCGAGAGTCGGCCGACGGTGCGTCAGATGGAAGCGGAGGTCATGGGCGCAACTCCGCAGATGGTCCAGAACGCGATCGCGGGCGGTGCGGAGTATCTGAAAGCGACTCAGAGTCGGAACGGAAGCTGGGAGGAACAGGACATTCACATCGGGGGGATCTCGGCACTCTGTACGCTTGCGCTTCTGAATGCTGGTGTGCCTGTGGACGATCCGAAAATGGTACGTGCGCTGGATTACCTTCGGAGCATCGACCCGACGTCCGGAAACCTTCAGAGCAACTACGTTGCGGCACTTCAGACGATGGTCTTCTGCATGGCAGATCCCAAACGCGACGCGGGACTGATCCGGCGGAATGTTCTGTGGTTCATCCAGACGCAGAAAGAGAAGGGACTGAAACCCGGTTCGTGGGGGTACCCGTACGGCGATGGCGACCCGTCAAATTCGCAGTTCACGCTACTTGCGCTCTATGAAGCATCGCAGCTGGGGCTGAATATTCCGCCGAAAGTCTGGGAGAATGCGCAAAAATACTGGGAAAAGATCCAGAATATGGACGGCTCGTGGTCCTACTACTATTTTCCGCCGGAGCTGGAACGTCAGACCGCCGGGACGGGGTCCATGACGTGTGCGGGGATCGTTTCGCTCCTGATCGCGGCGGAAAAGTCCCAGTTGGCGGACGCACGGATCGAGGGGGAAGAGTTCCTTCCGTGCCAGCGTCAGGAAAATCGCCTCACGAAGCGTCTGAGTCACGCACGGAGCTGGATGGAAAAGCACTTCAGCGTTGCGCGCAATCCGGGGAACAAAGACTGGCTCCTCTACTATCTGTACGGCCTGGAGCGCATGGGGCGCATGGCGGAGCAGAGATTCATCGGCGGGCACGACTGGTACCGGGAAGGGACGGCGCATCTTCTGCGTCTCTCAAAGACGGTGGACCGCGAGGACAAACTGCTCGTTTACTGGGAAGGCGCGACTTCCAGCGAAAAGATCAAGCCGATCGCGACGTCGCTTGCGCTTCTTTTTCTCTCGAAGGGGCGATACCCGGTCCTCATGACGAAAGTGCAGTTTACGAAGGAGACGGAGGACTGGAATCAGCATCGGCACGACGTGAGCCATTTGGCGCGTTTTGTGGAGCGGAAGTGGAAGAAGCACCTCACGACGCAGAGCGTGGATCTTGAAAAAGCGGCAGTCGAAGACCTTTTGCTTTCGCCGGTCCTCTTCATCTCCGGGAAGGATTCGCCGTGCCCGAAGGATCCGGTACTGCGGGCGGAATTCGGACGGAAATTGCGGGACTATGTAGATCGGGGAGGATTCATCGTTGCGGAGGGAGTTTGTCCGGGAGGCACTTTCGATGACGGGATGCGTCAGCTTCTCAAAGAGATTTTTCCGGAGGAAGAAGAGCACCTCTCCCCCATGCCGCCTGAACATCCGATCTGGAGTGCCGAGGCTGCCGTACCTCCGCAGTATGTGCGTCCGATCTACTGCCTGGACTATGGGTGCCGGACGTGCCTGCTTTTCCTGCCGGCGGAAAAGAATCCGCGTCCTTCACTTTCGTGTCTGTGGGAACTGGCTCCGGAAATGCGTGCGGATGCGCTTCATTCCGCGAACGTAAAGCGGGAGATCCTCGCCGGGATGAATCTCGGACTGAACATTCTGGCGTACGTGACGGAACGGAAACTGCGCGGAAAAGAGGAGAGTTTCGCGAATTTTACGGAGACTCCGGAGGAAGAAACGGAGCGTCCGGAGGGATTCTCGGCCCGCGGGAAGCTGAGTATGGCGAATCTGCGTCACGGCGGCGGGTGTGAGGCTGCGCCGGAGGCTTTGCGGAATCTTCTGCGTCAGGCGCAGAACACGCTGGGGAATGCATCGGGGATCCTGGAGGAAACGATTCCGCTTTCTTCGTCAAGGATCTTCGAGTATCCGGTCCTTTTCATGCAGGGACGCTACGCATTTCGGTTCACGCCGGCAGAACGAAAGGCTCTTGCGGAATATCTGGACCGGGGGGGGATCTTGCTGGTGAATTCCATCTGCGGTGCGGAGGCTTTCGACTCGGCGTTTCGTTCCGAGATGCATGAAGTCATCCTGAGTGTCGGACTGACTGGGACGGGGAAGTCCGAGAGGATTGGCGAGCTGGAAGAGATCCCGCTTTCCGACCCGCTCTGTACAGACCGGCTTGGCGGATTTTCGCTTTCGGAGATCCGGTCGCGTGCGGAGAAAAACGCGGAACCGGTTCCCATTCAGCTTTGGGGAATTCGAAAAAACGGACGCTGGGCCGTGGTTTACTCGCCGCTGGATCTGAGCTGCGCGCTGGAAGGTCATCCTTCAGCAGGCTGTGTTGGTTACAGTCCGGAAGATGCCGCGAAGATCGGGATCAACGTCATTTTGTACTCGATGCAGTGACTTTTTGGAAAAAAAGACACAAAATGGAGTAAATTTGGGAAATTTTGCGTCATTTAGGGAAAAGGATAGTTGACATTTTGGCGATTTTAGGCTAAGATAGAAGAAAAGCAAATTGGGGGATTTTTTTATTTACCGCCATTCACCATAGAGGAGGACTCTGAGTATGATGGAAGTCAAGCTGATCGTAGCCAACGGCTCGCATAAGGGGAAGGAAATCAAGATCGCGCGCGATGTTTTTGAGATCGGGAAATCGCCCCGATGCCAGCTTTCTCCGGGAGGCGAAGGCGTGGCGCGCCACCACTGTGCCATTTTCCGCAAGGAAGGATACGCGGCAGTCAAGCCGATCGATGCGGCAGAACCGACTTTCATCAATGGTAAGCGGATCGAGAAGCCGCAGAAACTCCGAAACGGCGACATCCTGAAAGTAGGCGGTCTGGAGCTTGAAGTTCAGCTTACGGTGGGAGTCAGCGGGCAGAAACTGTCCAAGGTGCAGTCCGTGACGGAAGCGGCAGCGCGAGTCGTGGAGAAACGCCAGATCCGTGAAAGCAAAGCCAAGGCTGCCGGCGGAAAAGACGATGACGATCTGGATCTTTTCGCGATTTTTGGCGAAGAAGCTCCGACCGAAGAGGATCTTCCGTCCTTCATTACGCGGAAACATCGGGAAACGAACACGGAAGCTGCGCAGGTCAGTCAGGAAGACGATGCGCTGGCCAAGGAAAAGAAAATGCAGGAATCGACGCGAAATGCTGCCGGTGACGCCATCAAGGCGATGCTCCGCCAGGCCCGTTAAGTCGTGTGCGCTGGGCGACGGCAGGTCTGAGAGACGCTTTTCGCCGCAGACTGGGAGCCCGTTCCGGGAGGTTGATCTTACGCGGTAGATTTCGCGAAGGATCTCGCGGTAGATTTTGGAGGCAGACATGAATTCCGATGAAAATGAAGAAAAAATGAC
>CAZRGJ010000299.1:0-4205 GCA_964599445.1 uncultured Planctomycetaceae bacterium
GAGCGACTTTGGCGTTGGAGCCGCGGCGCTGGAAATCGATGGCGTGAACGCCCTGAAGCTCACTGCACACGCGGACACAGTTGCCGCAGAGGATGCATTTGTTCGGGTCACGAATGATGGACGGGCTGGAATCGTCGATCTCATCAATGTTGCGTTTCGCGGTGTAGCGCACCGTGTTGACGCCAAGACGGCGGGCGACGTCCTGAAGCTCGCAGTCCGCGCTGCGGATGCAGTTCGGGCAGTCCACCGTGTGGTTTGCCAGAAGAAGTTCGACGGCGACTTTGCGCATCTGGCGGATGTCTTTCGTATCCGTCTTCACGATCATGCCGTTCGCCGGAGCCGTGGAGCAGGCAGCCATCAGCATCGTGCGGACGCTTCCGTCCGGGCCGGGCATACCGACTTCACAGACGCACATACGGCAGGCACCGTAGATGCTCAGTTCGGATTTGTAGCAGAACGTCGGAATATTGATGCCGGCTTTGCGTGCGACTTCGAGAATATTGCGTTCGGTAGTGAATTCGATTTCAATACCGTTGACGGTCAATTTTTTCACATCGGACATATTGATTTTACTCCTTTTATCTTAAACCGTTTCGGTATTTCAACCTCAGATACCCTTGATCGCGCCGAATTTGCACGTGGCTTTGCACGCACCGCACTTGATGCATTTGTCCACATCGATCACATGCGGCTGTTTGACCGTGCCGGAAATCGCGCCGACCGGGCATTTCTTCGCGCACATGGTGCAGCCTTTGCATTTTTCCGGGTCGATTTCAGGACGTGCCAGTGCCGAGCATTCGCCGGTCGGGCAGATCTTGTTCACGACGTGCGAAATATATTCGTCACGGAAGTAACGCAGGGTGGAAAGAACCGGGTTCGGAGCCGTTTTGCCCAGCGCGCAGAGCGAACCAAGCTGAACAGCTTTCGCGGTTTCTTCAAGGAGATCCAGCGTTTCGAGCGTGCCGCGGCCTTCGATGACGTCGTCGAGCAGCGAGAGGAGCTGTTTCGTTCCTTCACGGCACGGCGTGCATTTACCGCAGGATTCGTTCTGGGTGAACTGCATGAAGAAACGGGCGACTTTGACCATGCACGTCTGGTTGTTCATGACCACCAGACCGCCGGAACCGACGATCGCGCCGACTTTCTGCAGAGAATCGAAGTCGAGTGGCATGTCAAGCATGTCGGGAGTGAGGCACCCGCCGGACGGACCGCCGATCTGGACGGATTTGAAGTCTTCGCCGGTGATTTTGCCGTCGTTGTCGATCGTACCGCCGCCGATATCATAGACGATGTGGCGGAGCGTCGTGCCGCACGGAACTTCGATCAGACCCGTGTTTGCGACGTGACCGGTGAGGGCGAACGTTTTCGTTCCCGGGGATTTCTCCGTACCGACGGAAGCGTATTTTTCAGCACCTTCGCGAAGAATGTACGGAACGGAAGCAAGCGTTTCCACGTTGTTGATGACGGTTGGTTTGCCGTAGAGACCGGAAACGGCCGGGAACGGCGGTTTCGGCATCGGCATACCGCGGTTACCTTCGACCGAGCGCATCAGAGCGGTTTCTTCACCGCAGACGAACGCGCCGGCACCTTCCATGATACGAATACGGAAGGAGAAGTCGGTTCCGAACAGATTGTCGCCGAGAAGACCGAATTTTTCGGCATCTTCCACCGCGCGGCGCATACGGGCGACGGCCAGCGGGTATTCAGCACGAACGTAAACGACGCCTTCGTCGGCTCCGATCGCTTTGCCGGCGATCATCATGCCTTCCAGCACGGAGTGCGGGTTGCCTTCCATGACGGAACGGTCCATGAACGCGCCCGGGTCACCTTCGTCGCCGTTGCAGATGACGTAGCGTTTCGGGTCTTTGTTGGCGGAATTCAGGGTGAACTTCCATTTCAGACCGGTGGGGAAACCGCCTCCGCCGCGTCCGCGAAGACCGGATTTCAGGACTTCTTCGCAAATTTCGGCAGGGGTCATCGTCGTGATCGCTTTACGGGCACCGAGGTAACCGCCGCAGGCGACGTATTCACGCACGTTTTCCGGTTCGATCGTGCAGTCTTTCAGGCAGATGCGGTACTGTTCGGTGTAGAAACCGATCTCATCTTCCTTCATGCAGGCCTTTTTCGTCGCGGGATCGACGTAGGCAAGACGTTCAAGAAGTTCGCCGTTCTTGAGCGTTTTCTGAACGATGTCGGCCGCATCTTCCGGCTTCACTTTCGTGTAGAAAATCCCTTCCGGCTCAATACGCATGAGCGGGCCCATCTGGCAGAAACCCTGGCAGCCGGATTTGGAAACGTAGGTGCCTTCAAACGGATGATCCAGATCTCCGTCGGCGATTTCGACCGTGACGTCTTCGCCGGCTTTTTTCAGTTCTTCGATGAGGGCATCGCGGACCTGCATCGAACCGTTGGCGATACAGCCGGTACCGCCGCAGATGATGATGCGGCGCTTCATTTTCGACGTGGAAGTCTGGAACTGTTCAGCAAGCTGTTCAAGCGGAATCAAATTACTCATTTCGTTTTTGCTCCTTTTCCTTTAGTTAGCAGCTTTTTCGTTAGCGATGATCTCATCGATGAGCGCTTCCGCCTTTTCAGGGGTGCACTGACCGTGAACGTGCTCGTCCAAAACCATGACCGGCGCAAGACCGCAGGCACCAAGGCAGCTCACGATCTCGATCGTGAAGAGCAGGTCTTTGGTCGTGTGGTTTTCGTTGTCCAGACCGAGTTTGCTGTAAAGTTTGTTCAGAATGCCGTGAGATTTCTTCACGTGGCAAGCAGTTCCGTCGCACAGACGAATGATGTGCTTGCCTTTCGGATTCAGGGAAAAGTGAGCGTAGAATGTGGCCACACCGTAGATGTGGGAGACCGGAACATCCAGCTCTACCGCGACCTGTTCGATCGCTTCCTTCGACAGATACTTGTCCATCTCCTGGATCTGCTGAAGAATCGGGATCAGACGGCTCGGGTCGTTGTTGTTGTTTGCCAGGATCTGCTTGATCGCGTTTTCATGATCGATCATTTCCTGGGTCTTTTCGATCGTTTCCTGCATTTTTTACTCCAATGGCTAAAAAATCAAACAAGGCGAAATATCTGCAGCGTTGGGCGGAAAGAAACTTTACGGCCAATGCCGTTTCGGCGTCTCATTCCATGGGGTAGTGTTTCCCGCAGATTTTTTATGCCTGACGAAAACTGTGTGCTGACGGTGTGCATCGCCCTTCTACGATACACTCTGTCTTGATGTTCAGTATACCACATTCATTTTTTATGTCAAGCACTTTTAATATAACTTTATCGATAAAATAAAAAAAGATGCTCGTTTTTTTTGAAATTTTTCTACTTTTTTTTGTCTCAAAAGGGTGGGAATGATATTTTATCCCAGATTCTAAATCGTGATTTGGTTTTAGTTTAAACTAAATTCTCCCGCGATTTCTGTCAGTGGTTTTTGCCTGTCATTTTGTCATTGACACGATATTTGCATTTTTGTTGTCGAGTGCGTAATCTGCCCAATTTGTCAGACTTTGAAAGGTTTTGGGGTTTGGCAGTCCGGTGAGGCCGGATCGCGGGCGACAGTATTTTTCCCTGAAAGTTTTTTTAGCCAACAACAGGAGGAATCCGCAGTGGCGAAACAAATGGTTTTTGAAGATGAAGCTCGTCAGCCGATTCTGGAAGGTGTCCAGAAACTGGCGCGCGCGGTCCGCAGTACACTGGGTCCCCGCGGACGGAATGTGGTCCTCGATAAAGGCTGGGGCGCTCCGAAAGTCACGAAAGACGGCGTCACGGTCGCGAAAGACATCACGCTGGACGATGCGAACGAAAATATGGGTGCGCTTCTCGTGAAGGAAGCCGCGAGCAAGACGAATGATGTCGCTGGCGACGGAACGACCACGGCAACCGTCCTGTCGGAAGCCATCTATACGGAAGGTCTTCGTTTCGTGACCTCCGGCGGAGTGAATCCGGTTTCCCTTCAGCGCGGTATTCTGAAAGCGGCGTCAGCTGTCGTGGAAGCGATCGAAAAGATGGCGGTCCCGGTGGACGAAAAATCCCGCAAAGAGATCGCTCAGGTCGCGTCGATCGCCGGCAATAATGACCCGGAAGTCGGGAAAGTTCTGGCGGAAGCTTTCGTGAAAGTCGGCAAGAACGGCGTCATTACGGTCGAAGAAGGCCGCGGAGCCGAGACGTATGTCGAATTCACTGAAGGTATGCAG
>CAZRGJ010000300.1:0-4201 GCA_964599445.1 uncultured Planctomycetaceae bacterium
TGGTGTGGGTTTCAGAAAAAACGGCCATTCAAAAGTCCCCGCGTTCCCTCTCGGCGAATGGCCTGACGGCCTGTATCGCCGGACGCAAAAGCGGCGAATGTGCGCAAGCGCACGGTATCGCCGCACTCCAAAGAATTCGCCGGGTCAGCCGAAATATCGCTGCATCATCGACGCATACGCCGTCTCAAGATCCGTGATCCCCGACTGGATCAAATTCCGCTGGGTTTCGAGCTTGCGAACAAAGTCGGAAAACTGGTTTTGTAAATCTATTGGCGGTGTCATTACCTCTAATTCGGATAAAATTTTTAAGTTTATATTTTTTTGTGCTACTTGAGGTGCCTGTTCGTCAAGTATTTTTTGGAAGAATAAAAACCAAAAATATATATAGATTTGTGTCACTTTATCAGATGAAACAAATCCTACAACGCTATCCGGAAAACAGGCATCAAATGAAAGAATTGCAGTTTGGGCAATATTTGCAGCAATCGTAATACAAAGTGTACCTGCCGGCCACATTTTACTTTGGGATAAGCCAAGTTCAGAATATGTATTATGATATTCTCTTAAATACATTCCACTATTGGCAACTTCACCTGTTTGTATCAAAGGGTAAGGTCCTCCTAACAATTCAGGTGCATTTCTGGGACGATGTTTGGATATACCACGATTTAGTTCTCCCAGTTCTCCAAGACAATAGACCTCCCATCCTTTGGGATTCGTGACGGGATCGCCGAAGAGGTGGAGGAAATAGGAGCGGGTGAGCTGGTCGAGGTGGGTGAGCTGTTCGCGCCGCTGCGAAAGAAGCGTCTGAACTCGATCCAGATTCTCCGCGATCCGCTTCTGCTCCATCAGCGGCGGAAGGGGAAGGGAAAGGTCTTTGTAGTTTTTAAAATAAATATGTGGAATCGTTGCCCCAGTACTAAACCGTGCGAGTTTTAGATGGTCCAATACTGCACAAAGGTAGGTCGGATCAATATTTTCATTGGGAATAATGTACTGCATCGTACTGATGAGTGAAGAATATGGCGGCAACAGACAAACTCTTCCAACCCCAGCTCCATCCTTTACGATACCAATGTATGTATTCGTCTGCTCATAAAAATCAATATTCCGAATGAAACCACTGGCACCATAAACTGGGTAATTTCCCGTATTTTCAAGAATATCTTTTTGTGAAATATTCGAAACTTGAGCCGTACACACATCCCCCAATTTCACTTTAGGCCATTTTGTCATGTTTTCACTTCTTTCTGTATTTAAAGTCTGTTAAAAAGGCGCGTCCCCTTCCGTTTTTTTGGTGGGGAAGGGGAGGCAGGAGAAGGAAGTTCCCTAATCTTTGTTTTGTTCGGCGGCGAGGAGCTGTGCCAGTTCCTCAAGACCGTTCTGGATCTGAATTTCGAGGGAACGGAGTTTTTCGATGATCTCTGCGGGAGCGGGGTAGTCTTCGGGTATGTATTCGATCTCCTGATATTTGTTGATGGAGAGATCGTATGCGTTTTGGGCGATCTCTTCCTTCGGAATGCAGAAACACTTTGTCTTTCGGTCCGCAAATGCATCGGGAATGCTTGCGGAGTTTTCGGAATCGAGGTGTTTTTTCCATTCGGCCCATCGTTCGAGGAGGTCTGGGAGGTCGCTTTCCGGCAGAGGCGTCCGTTTATCGTCGAGACTGTACCCGTCGGCTTCGACTTTGTAGAAAAAGACGTTTTCGGTCTGGCTTCCCTTCGTGAAAACCAGGATCGCGGTGGAAACTCCGGCATACGGCTTGAAAACACCGGAGGGAAGCGAAATGACGGCTTCCATCTGGTTGTTTTCCAGCAGACGCCTCCGCACGGTCTGGTGCGCGGTGCTGGATCCAAAGAGAACACCGTCGGGGACGATCACGGCACAGCGTCCCCCCAGACGCAGGATCTGTTCCATGAGGACGAGGAAAAGCAGCTCGGTTTTCTTGGTCTTGACGACGGCGGTAAGTCCTTTGTGGACGTTTTCACCGTCGATGCTTCCCTTGAACGGCGGGTTTGCGAGCACGACGTCAAACGTATTTTCGAATCGGCTGAAGACGTCGGACTGCGCACTGAGGGAATCGTGGTACTGGATGCACGGAGATTCGATATTGTGCAGCAGCATGTTCATCGCCGCGATCCGAAGCATGGTCGCATCAAAGTCGAAACCGTGAAACATTCTGGAATTCATGTGCTCGCGATACGGCGTAAGCAGGTCGCCCGCGTAGACGTAAACCGGCTGTTTTCGGTCATCAAAGACCGGTTCTCCGGCATCGTCGGTCTCCTGATATTTGAGTTCCGGTGAGGTGAAGACCTTTCGCAGATGATCCACGGAAGCCGTGAGAAAACCGCCGGTCCCGCACGCCGGATCGCAGACCTTTTCCGTCGGCTGGGGATCCGCGATCTGGACCATGGCCTGAATGATGTGCCGGGGAGTGCGGAACTGCCCCGCCACACCAGCGGTCGAGAGCTTGCTCAGGAGGTATTCGTAAAGGTCGCCTTTAGTGTCTCCTTCCAGGATCGGCAGGCTGTCGATCGTGCTGACGGCTTTCTGAGCGAGAGTTGGTTTATTGATCATGCACTGGGAATCGCGGAAGAAACCGGCCAGCGCACTGACTCCGGCCCCTGCGTTTTGGGAAAGCCCCGTCCGGAAGAACTGGAAGAGGTTCATCCATGGATCCTCCCGGTCCTGCGTTTGAATTTCCAGTTCCGTGGGCGTACCGTTGAGGCGGCGCAGAAGTTCCTCCGCGTGCACGTGAATGAGGTTGGACCAGCGCAGATGCTGAAGCCCCGGAGAAAAGATGGACGGCGGTACCGGTGCGTCCGGATCGGTGAGGCGGAGCATCTTTGCTTTTTTCATGTTTCGTGTCTCCACGACGTCCAGCAGCCGGGTAAACATGAGGAATGAGATCTGCTCGATGACGGTCAGCGGGTTGGTGATCCCTCCGGAATGAAAATCGAGCCAGAGACTGTCGAGTTCGCTTTTGAGTTTTCCATTAAGCATTGGGAAAATCCTTTTGTTTGGTTTTGTGTTTAGGGGCAGTATTTACGGTCTGGTGTTCTGCTGATTCAGTTCCTGGACCATCCTGAGGACGGATTGATAGTGGATCGGGTCAGGGAAAAGCCCGTCCAGACCTTCGCTGTGGAGGTTGATAAACGGAGCCTCGTAAAGAGCCGCCGGTTCCAGGTATCCGTTCTCGAGGAAGGCTTTTCGGATCAATCCGAGGAAGGTCAACTGATGCGACGTCAGCCACGGATGGTCGGTGAAGAAATCCGTAAGCACCTGATTGATGTGCGCATGATTCGTTCCGATGATTTGACGAATGGCGTTTTCCATGGTCTTTGCATGAGGGAAGATCTCAAGCAGCCCGTTCAGGTCGAGCGTCGGATCGTGCAGAATGACTTTTTGGCAGAGAGCCTGAAGTTCCTCGGGCGTGATCTCTTCATGATTTTTGATCTTCGCCAGTACGGGATCCTCATCCAGGAGTTTCTGCAGGAGTGACTCGACCCGGTTTCTCCATCCGGGAATGTCTGCGGAACGAATGGCGGAGGTGACGTCTTTGACCTGAATGTCCCGGTCCGTGACGTCGAGGATGCGCGGTTCAGCCGGCGTGAGATTTTTCCCTTTTCGGAACTGCATGATGCTCCGAAGATTCCCGCGGAGGTCTTCCAGATCCTGGAAAGACGCGGACTTCCAGAACTGAGCGGAGTTGACTTTTGAGATCCACGTGCTCTTTGCCTTCACCTGCGCAATATTAATGGCCAGGTCAGCGACGTCATTTTCCAGCTCACCGCGGAGATTCGCGAAATCGGAACTTCCTCTGAGGAAGGCGGTCTCCATTCTCGCCATGAGCCAGTCGAGACGGTATGCAGCCGTCTGATCTCCGATCGGGCACCACTGCATGAGGGGCGCGATGGAGTTTCGAAGTATGAAGAGCGTTTGGGAATCAAAGTTCAGAAGCCTCTGGAGTTCCCGTGCCATCATGACGTCCCGCAAATGCTCTTGAACCGCAATGGAATCGCTGGGGAGCATCCTGGTCATCTCATGGATCAGGATGACCGCGGATTCAAAAGCGTCCTTTTTCTGACACGCAAGCGCTTCTTCCGCCAGCGAGATGCGGGATTCAAAAATGCGCTGAAGGAGCGATTTTGCGGGGGCAGGTTCGCCCTGCTCGGGATTCTCTCCGAAATACTCAAAGTTT
>CAZRGJ010000301.1:0-4184 GCA_964599445.1 uncultured Planctomycetaceae bacterium
AATGAAAAGCGGTAAATGGGCTGTACGGTATATTGACAGTCATCCGACCCAAATAACAAGCAAATACTATCTTGACGTATGTGTTGCCAGTTCCAATTTGCAGCAATCCATGGTTTTTTATCGTTATGAGCTTCCAAAACAGTATTTTGTGCTGTTTTCATACTGCCGCAGGATCGTACCGACGATTGAAATCACACTTATTGATGAAAATAAGTATGTCGTTGACAGTAAAAAAGATTATTTGGTATATAGTTATCATAGGCCGTATGATTACGCGATTTTCAATATGATGTACACCCTTGCAGATCGCCGGGATATCCCTCTGGAGGCTTCCGGGTCAGTATTGTTACCTGCCTGCCAGTTAACACCGTTTTGTATACTTCCCTGTGTAAAATATCCGAATGACGACGGGATTGGGATTTTAAATACTTTGATTGGAAGAACCTCTTTTTATATGTCACGAGAAACCCTTTCAAGGTTAAAGTTGACTTCTGCAAAGATCCATTATCGTAATGCAGGAATGGAAGCAATTTATCAAAACATGGATATTTTATTGGAAGTACCTTCGTCAATTGACTAAAAATTTTTTACCGGGAAAAAGTGATTTTTCGGCAAAATATGGATTGGAGATGTCAAATTTCAACTAATTCAAGGAGAAAATCATGAAAAAGCCTTTGGCACGATTTGGATTTTTGGCGGTCTTTTGTCTGACTGCCGCTCCGCTTTTCGCGCAGGAAGCGGAAGTTGCGGAAGATCAGGCCGCGGACGCCGTTGAGGAAGAAAGTGCGGTTGAGGAGGAAACTGGAGAGGAATTTTCTCCGGAAGCGTTTCTCGAAAGTATTTCCTGTGATGACGGGGTGACTCCGTACCAGATGTCGAATGGGAAATACGTTTATTTCGTCACCGGCACAGGCAATATCAATGAGAAATTTGGTTCCCGCGCCAAAGAGATCGCGCGTAAAAAAGCGGATCTGAATGCCCAGAAAGCATTCGTGGGGTTCATGTTCCTCAATCAGGCTCACAGTATGGAAGAATTGTCCATGGGTGTTGTTGAAGATCTTGAAGACGCCAAACTGATCGAAAATATGAACAGCACGTTCATGACACAGACGCAGGGAACCTACCGCGGTCTGGAACGCGCGTCCAGCGGCGTGAATGAAGATGGGGATTTTTATGTCATTAAAGTTTGGAGTCCTGAAAATCAGCGAAACATCATGAAGATGATCAACGGGCTTGAAATGGAAGAGATCGAGGGGCAGAAACAGCTCGGTGCGGCTGCCGCGGCGGAACCCAGCGAATCCGGAGGAAGTTCTTCTTTCGCTCCCGCGTTTTCCAGTCCGTCCGCAGCGCCCGCACCCGCAGGAAATCAGCCTGTCCACCGAGTTTCGCCAAGTGCGTCGCGTTTCTTCAGATAGTCGGCACTGAATAGAAGAGAGGATGCCATGTTTCGTGTTTTGATCATACTGATCCTGTTCCTTCGGTTCGGAAATACTGTCGGCGCGGAAACCGTCAAAATTCGTCTGAAAAGTGTCCGCCCCGCAGAAGCGCAGATCGAGGAATCTCAGGATTCCCTGACGATCTCCGTCGTGATGAAGTCCTTCACCGCTTTTGACAGCGTGATGAACAGGAAACTCAGTTTGAAAAAAGCCGAACTCATGGTATCCGCCGCGCTGCTGGAATATTTCGTTCCGGATCACAGCAAAGCGGTCCTGTGCCGCGGCTGGAAGGTGCTTTGGAAGGAATTTACTCCGGATAAGACCCGGTTTTGCTGCCTGGTCGCCAGAAGTGATGTCCAGCTGGTCGCAAAAACCGCGGAACGCCGAACGAAGAAAAATGAGACGGCCTCCGCGCAGGATCCGGGACCGAATGTACGAAAACTGGAGCCGTTCAGCAGTATCCTCACGGTCAAAGGAGACTATCAGGACCTGATCGATGAGGCGGAAGAGATCCTTCTGGCGGAAATGCCGCCGGCCGTCTGTCTTCCGGAAGAGCTGGACGTATTCCAGATGAATGCCGAAACGTTTCAGGAACAGGCCGAGATCCGATACGGAGTTTTTCAGACCGAGATTACCAGAGATCTGCGTCTTTTGCCGATGGAATGTGACGAATTACTTGCTTCTTTGAACGCTTCACAGCAGAAAGTCATGAAACGGCTTGAACGGAAACGTTCCATGGTGGACCGGATACGAAGGCTCGAAGAAGAGATCCCGAAGATCCTGCCTCAATGGAATGCCGATTCCTTTCGCCATGAAGAAACGCTGGATCTGGTGATCATCGAGGCCGAAGAAAAGATCGAACGTCTGACAGATTCCCTCCAAATGGTTTTTACCGATCCGCAATGGGCACTTTCCCAAGACGAACGGAAGAAACTTTCACAGGATGCCAAGACTCTGCAGGATCGTCTTCTTCACCGTTGTTCCCTGGGGATCGTTCTCTCAGAAACCGCTCGAAACTTCAGGGAATTTGCTGTGGATCCGGAATACGCGGAGGCTTTGAGTCTCGCTCCTTTTCTCGCGGAAAATGAAGAGGTGCGTATCGTAGAAACGCCAGAGGGGTGGTTCCTTCTGGCGACCGCCTCAGCATTTCTGAAAGAATCGGATAAACCGCAGGCTGTCCGAATGCGGGATGCTAAACTTCTAGCCAAAACGCGGGCACAGGCGAATCTGGCGGCAGAAGCTGGAGGAAACCGCGTAGAAGCGGCTGCAAGTCTGACAGAAAAAACCGTCGAAAGTGTGCGAAATGACGAAATGTACGTCATGGATCTTTCGGAATACTCACAGAAAATCACTACTTCTGCCAAAGCGATCCTTAAAAATATGCGCGTTGTCGGCTCGTGGTTCGATGGCGAAAGCGTCTGGATCCTTCTGGGGGGTAAACTTGAAAAAGAATGATCAGACGATGGAATATTACTGATCTTATAGTACTGGATCCGTCCCTCGATGACAGTCCGTGTGGAAATGAATGGCGTAGATCTGAATTCATTTTGGCAGATTGGTGGAGATGGGGAGCTTGGGTATTTTAGAGTGTGGGAGAAAGAGGCATATAAAAGTTTCAAAATTTTCATGAAAACAAAAAAATTGAAAAAAAAGCAAAAAGTTTGGTGAAAAAAGAGAAACCCGCCCTTGAAAAAAACGTGAAATCTGGTATAATTCGATTTCTTATGGTATATTTGGCTCCTTAAACAGGAAGAATATTATGAAAGTTCGTGCCAGTGTTAAGCGTATTTGCGAAGACTGCAAGGTGATCCGTCGCCAGGGCGTCGTTCGCGTGATTTGTAAGAACCCGCGTCATAAGCAGCGTCAGGGTTAATTTTAGTCAGTTTTGATGTTTGGTGCTCAAGTGTCTGCTTTTTCCGAGGCGTCGGATCCATTCGGGATCCGGAGCTGAAGTGAGAGTTGGGCAAAAAGCCGAAATAAGCGTCAAAGAGAAGTGTCATTTGATTCATTAGGAGGGCTTCATGCCTCGTTTGTTAGGTGTTGATATTCCGAACGATCGCCCTGCAGCGTATTCGTTGACGTATCTTTACGGAATTGGCTTGAAAACCGCATTGGATTTGTGCCGTACTGTCGGTGTTGACCCGACGATCAAGGCTCGTGAGATGACCGAAAAGCAGGTCGCCGAACTGGCTGCTCTGCTCGACAGCGATGATTTCGTCGTGGAAGGTCACCTTCGTCGTACGGTCAATCAGAACATCGCGCGTCTGAAGGAAATCGCGTGCTATCGCGGTCTCCGTCACCGCCGCGGTCTCCCGGTTCGCGGTCAGCGTACCAAGACCAATGCGCGTACCCGTAAAGGTCCGGCCAAAACGGTCGCCGGCAAGAAGGGTGTTAAGGACATGCGTTAATTCGCATTCCGGTCGTGTCGAGATCAGGGTCCGGATGGTCCGGATCCCGGTGTAGCGTATAAAAGAATCAGAATTTCAGCCGTCCCCGCGGTTTTACCATGACCGTTGTGCAGGAGGCTGGATCAAGTTAGGAGTGTCCCAAGTGGCGAAGGCAAAGAAGAGAAAAGTCCGTCGTAATGTAACGAGCGGTATCGTTCACATCAAAGCGACGTGCAACAATACGATCGTTACGATTACCGATACCAAAGGCGATACGATCTGCTGGTCGACCGCTGGCAACAGTGGTTTCAAAGGAAGCCGTAAGAGCACGCCGTTCGCCGGTCAAATGGCCGCGCAACAA
>CAZRGJ010000302.1:0-4170 GCA_964599445.1 uncultured Planctomycetaceae bacterium
AGCCAGACGGCTCTCGAAGAGTGCCGTCGCGCGTGGGACCTTTAGCCGAAAAACTCCACCACTGAATCCACAGAAGGTCTGCAGAAACACATGGGGGAACAAAAAGCCTCTTGCGCCAAAGGAGAGAGCCTCGCAGGTAAAGGAATTTGCGCGGATTCCTTTTCGCGCAAAGAAGGTTTAGGAGTGCACGTCCGCACATTCAGCCTCCCCTCTTAGGGGAAGGCTGCTGGCTTCTTGAATGCGCAGGGAGATCGTCTCCTTATGGTTCGCACTTCACGCGGAAACCCACATCAAAAACGGGCTGGCCTTCCGTGAAACGCCGTTCTGCACGGATCCCGGAGAATCGGGACGGCAGATACCAGGACCCTCCCAATGCCATGCGCGAGCCGTCTTTTGACGGAGTGGAGACCCACTCCGAAACGTTTCCGTGAACGTCGAAAAGTCCCCAAGGATTCGGGCGGTACGTGCCGACCGGAGCACTGACGCGTGTGCGGTCATTCACGTTTCCATCTGCGATGCGCCACGGCGGAAGAGCCCCCGGCCGACCGTTCCAGGAACGCGGGTTGATCTTCTGATTCGCGGCGTCTGAGAGATTTTCGAATCGCGCGTAGTCCACATTTCGGTCTCCAAACCAGAAATCACGGGCAGATGCGAGATCCACGGGCGTTTCTGACGCCATGGCAGCCTGACGCCATTCGTCGGCGGTCGGAAGCGAGAATTTCATGCCCGTTTTTTCGGTGAGCCAGCGGCAGAACGCTTCTGCGTCGGCGTGTGAGATGCGGACGACAGGCTGACGGTCGCGCGAAAGGAGCCATCCTGCTTCGTTCGGGCTGAAGTGGATGAAGTCTGCGTACTCCCACCCGGAGTGGTGTTTCGGATCGAAGAGGCGGTACTGTTCGTTCGTGACCTCAAATCGGCCCATGAGCCAATCCTGCCCCGGAACAGCACAGAGTTCCAGAATGACGCCCGATGCAAGCTCGACCCGTTTGGCCGGCGGCGCAGATGCGGCAGTTTTTGCGAGTTCGGCGGCCTGCGGATCCGGCGCGGTCCGGTCGAAGAGAATATCGCGGTGCGGCGGTTTAAGTGTCTGCCCTGGTTTGAGTTCCGGAACAGGGAATTCCGACGGATCGTCCGCGTCCGGGTGGACCGCCGACGTGTAGAGTTTGCGCAGTGCAAGACGGCGCTCAAACTGATGCTTCACCTGCGGCGCGATCTGGTAGTTGCGCGATTCTCCCCAACTTCCATAGTACGGACAGTTCAGGTCGATCCACGTATTCAGACGCGCCCAGTCGGCGGCCGAAAGCTCGATCCCGTAGTGCCCCTGACGAAGGATCTGGACCAGAAGCGTCGATTCCGCGTGGAATTCGTACGGTTTCAGGACAGGCATCTGGCTTGCTTTGGTCGGAGTGCGGACAGAGCGGCGCAGACTGTAGTACGACGGTGCGAATCGGCTCTGTGCATTGTACGAGTTCCCCCCTTCCATCGCCGGGACCGGAAGTCCATTCACGAAGGAGGGTTCCGCTTTCTGCGGGTGCACAGAATCTTCTGAATGGCACACGATGCAGTGCTTTTCCAGGATCGGCTGAATGTGCCGCTGGAAATTGAAGCCGTGCACGCCGTTCTGCACACTGCCGGAGTTTCCATTCTGCACACTGCCGGAGGTGCCGTTCATTCCGTTCTGTATCTCATGCTGCGGACTGTTTGCGAAGGAGGAACCGCTCGTCCGGAGGAACTGTGCGATGCCGTCGTTCTGTTTTTTGAGGAGTTCCGCAGTCACGGGCTGCGCCGGGTCGATGGTGGTGAGCGAGGCGGGCGGGATCTGGAAGTCGGGCGTAATTTCGACCGGCGGACGGCGCGATGCGATCGGAAGCGGCATTGCGGGGACCACGGAGTTTTGCTCTTCATGGCATCCGGTGCAAGAGACCGATTCTCCCGGCATTGCCGTCGTCCAGGAACGCATGAGCTGGATAGCGCGTCCCTCGGCATCCAGTGCCTGGAAGGCGACTGGGGTGTTTGCCGGCATTCGGAAACTTGCGGACCCATCTTCGTAGACCGGGACCGTCCCAAGGACTCGTTTTGGATCCCACGGACCGTCGAGTCCCACACTGTGCGGCTCGGCCCCCATTCCCTGGTAGGCGAATTCGTAGGTGAACAGACGAAGCGCCTTTACCGTTCCGCGCGGAATGTTCGGGAGTCCCTGACCATAGTAGATGTCCGCGATGAAGACGTCGGCGTCCTGCCGACTCCAGTCGGTACGCTCGGGATGAACGGGAGGACGGGAGGTTTTTCGGATCGGCGTCGGTTCCTGGAACGTGAAGACCGAACCGTCCTCACTGCGTTCGGGCCGTGCGATCTCCAGCATATTGTCAAAGACGTCCACGAGATAGATGGACCAGGAACTCGACGCATCAAGCTGGCACGCCGTCAGGAACATCATCTCGGAAATCGGGAATGGCTGGGTGAATTTCGGCCAGGTCTGCGCGATGGGGAAGTCGAGCATGACGGGCGAGACCGGTTTTCCGGCTCCAGGGATGCGCTGAACGGCACCGTCAGCCTCACGGCGTCCTTTCGACGGGTCGAAAATCACCAAATCGCCAATGCGCGGAAGCTCATGATGCCCGCTGACGATGGCGGAGAATTTCGAGGAATTCGGGATCGGACGTGCGTAGAACATCGTGTTCGGATAGTATGATCCACTGCCGTAGTACTCGGTCTGATTCGTGCCGTCGGGGTTGGCGTGCATCAGAATGCGCGAGAACGCGTGCGGCAGGTCGGAGTATTCCCACCGCAGGTAAAGGATTCGCCCGTTTGGAAGCAGGACCGGGTTCCAGTCGTGGTCCTGTTCCACGGTGAGTTGGGAGATCTTCCCGTCCGCTGATTTCCGGTAGAGATTGCAGACGTGCCCGCTTCCGTTGATGCATGGAACTCCGGTAAAGCAGGCCGTCGAGCAGAACACGATCCCGCCGTCCGGCAGATAGCACGCATCGTAGTCGTCCACGTCCGCGTCGGGGACCGTCGGGATCTGGACTGGCCGGACGTTCCAGTCCGGCGCGATGTTCTCGGCAAAAGACACAGATGTCTCCGAGGTTCCTGCTGCGGTTTCTTCGGGAGCTTGGGACGGTGTTTCAGCCTGCACTCCAGGTTGCGTTTGAGCCTGTGGTCCAGCCGACGCATCGTCTTTCGGGAGCGGGAGTTCCCAGATCCGCCAACGCGGCGTTTCCATGTTCGGCGACGGCATGGAGAAGAGGACTTTTTCCGCGTCGAAATGAAGTTCCAGGTCGCCGACCCAGAAATTTCGCGGTGAGACGAAGAGCGTTTTCTGCTCGCCCGTGCGGATGTTCAGCTCGCAGAGTGCGTTTTCCCACCCGGACTTTTCCAGCGCGGAATTACTTCGGGAACTGCCTGGCAGTGCGAGCACGCAGTTGCTGTTGTAGTTGTGCGGCAGATTGAGATTTTGCCCCTTTCGGCGAACGAACAGAATGCGGTCAAAATCAAGTTCCGGGTGGGCGAAGAGGATCTCCCGCTTCAGGGCGTCAAACGATCCCGGCGTCACCGGTGCGGAAGCATCGGCCGCCGCATTGGGCGAATCGGCGTCTGTGGGCACGTTGGCGTTTTGAGGCGATCCGGTGGTTTTGTTCAGCGTTCCCGGCGCGTTCTGTACCGCCGCGGCATTGGGACGCAGGACGTTCACGGCCGCGAGACGTTCTGTTTCCTGCGTTTCATTCCACGCTGCGTATGGAGTCAGACGGGCGAGGAACTGCTCGCGGTTCGGGTATGGTTTCCCGGTTCGGGTCTGGAAATCGTCCATCATTTTCCGAAGCGGCTCCACCGGATAGAGCGTTCGTTTGACTCTCGGCGTCACCAGCGCGGTCAGATCCTCCGGCGTGTACTGCCATCGGAGGAGATTTCCGAGGAATGTCTCGAGATTCGTGCGAAATTCCGGGGCCGCGTGGTCATAGAGCTGCGAGAAATTCCAGCTCAGCACGAAAAAGACACAGTTTCCGCGTCGGACTGCGTAGAATGGGTGAGCCGGACCGCCCGGGACGTTCGCTGCTGTGAAAATCTCCGTTTTCCGTACATTTGCGCAGGTCTGTGTGTCTGCGCCGGACGGTGTCTCCGCCGGCATTGGCTGGATCAGGCATTTCTGGAAAGTGAGCTTGCAAAGCCGGG
>CAZRGJ010000303.1:0-4159 GCA_964599445.1 uncultured Planctomycetaceae bacterium
GGATGGCGGAAGGAAACGCATGCGGGCAGGACCGTAAGATTTGAATCTTTCTGGTTTGCCCGCAGATCCATTTAGCCGGACGAAAGTGTGCCGACGCGAATGATGTACCGAGGCGGACAGGCCGCGATTTTATTCCATGATCCAGGCGTGAAGGATCGGCGAGACGGCTTTTGCCCAGATCTCGTATCCGGCAGGCGTCAGATGGAGGAAATCCGGAGCGACCGCAGCCTGAAGGAAACCTTCGTCATCCAGAAGACTCGGCGCAAGATCCAGGAAAAAGACCGTTTCATTATCCGCGAGTTTGGCGAGCTCAGTGTTCGCTTTCGCGATCTTTGCGCGGTAGGGATCCTCGGGATGGTGTCCGCGCGGGAAAACTCCAAGCACCAGGATCTTCGCATTCGGCCAAAGTTCCCGAACTTTCTTCACGATGGCGGCATTGCCAGCAGCGATTTCATCCGGAGTTCCGCCAAGGACGTCCCCAGCACGACGTCCTTTTCCCAGATTGTTCGTGCCGATCATGAGCATGACGGCTTTCGGAGAGATCTTTTCCGCTTCGATCGCTTCCAGCTCCCAAAGGACGTGCTGCGTGCGATTCCATCCCATTCCAAGATTCACCAGCCGAATGTCGCCAAAGTACTTTTTCTGGACCTCTTTCCCCGCATTGTCCCAGTGATGCGTGATGGAATCGCCAAGGAAAACCAAATCGATCTTCCCTTCCGAAACAATCGCGGCTTTTTCCTCAAATCGGTCCCGATGGTTAATGTCCGGATCCGGAATGACGGCAGCTTCCAGCTTCGCGGCAAGAATTTCCGCGGTCTGAGCTTCGGTGAGCGGTTCCGCAGCTGAAGTCAACGGGATCAGCGCAAACAAAGAGAAAAAAAGGTACGCAAAAGGCAGGATACGCCAGGATCTGAACTCTTTTTTCATGAAAAAACTCCCGTCCGCACAAAAGGATCGCGCGGAAAAATGCGGTAAATGCGGTCTGAAAAAATGAAACACTGTCCGGATTATACTTGATGGGGCGTTTTTTGTAAAGGGGGGGGCGGAAGGGGTGAAAAACGGATCAGGAAGGCCGGAAACGAAACAGGAGAAAGGCAAAATCAGCCGACGTCGCCCAATTCCAGTACGGCACCATATTTTTTGAGCATCTGTTTGCGCAAAAGTCGAAGAGACTGCGCAGAAAGTCCCGGATCTTTCCCCATCATCTCCCGGGCAGCGATGCGCGTTTCCTCAAGGATCGCCGCATCACGCAGAAGATCGGCGATCAGAAGCGGCGGGAGACCATGCTGGCGGGTCCCGAACAGATTTCCGGGACCTCGGAGCCGAAAATCTGTCTCGGAAAGCTCAAATCCGTCGGAGGTTTCCGTGAAGAGCTTCAGGCGTTCGATCGTTTCTTCCTTTTCATTGGAGGCGAAAACGCAGCAGTAGCCCGCACGCGGACCGCGCGCAATGCGTCCCCGAAGCTGATGGAGCTGCGCAAGCCCAAAACGCTCCGCACTGTCGATCGTCATGAGCGTCGCGTTCGGAATGTCGACACCGACTTCAATGACCTGAGTCGAAATGAGGACCCGGATCTCCCCCGTCCGAAAACGAAACATGACGCTCTCTTTCTCTTCCTGCGTCATCCGTCCGTGAAGGATCCCGATCGAAAACTCCGCCAGCGGTCCAGTGGAAAGTTCCCGGTAGAGTTTCTGGAGATTCGCGACGTCGGATTCCTGCTCGGTTTCCGTCTCTTCATCGTTTTCCCACGAAGAGGAGGTCCTGTTTTGCGGTGACGGCGTCCCGGCATCTTCGGAAAACTTTCCCAAAGCCGACGGTCCGTTCGGCGAAACGTCCGTTCCGAATCCGATCTCCGTCTGGAAACTTCCTGCCGTCTCCGTGAGTCCTTCCGTCTCGCCGATCCGCGGCACGACGACATACCCCTGCGCACCGGCATGGAGTTTCTCTTTGAAGAAAGTCCACCACCCCTCCCGATTTTCCTTCTGCGCCAGGTACGTCTTGACTTTTTGCCTGCCGGGCGGAAGTTCCCGGATCGTGGTGAGATCCAGGTCGCCGAACAGAGTCATGGAGACAGAACGCGGGATCGGCGTCGCCGTCATGACGAGATAGTGCGGAGATTCTCCCGAACGGCGGAGTGCCGCACGCTGATTCACGCCGAATTTGTGCTGCTCGTCAATGACCACCATCGCGAGTTTCGCAAAATTCACGTCCTTCTGAAGCAGAGCCTGCGTTCCGACCACAAGCTGGGCTTTTCCGGAAGCGATCTTCTCCAGACGCTCACGCCGTTCCGCCGGTTTCAGACCGCCGACCAGTTCCACAATCTCGACGGGACTGTGCGCAAGAAGTTTCCGGAGAGTCCGCGTGTGCTGCCGGGCAAGGACTTCCGTCGGGGCCATGACGGCAGCCTGAAAGCCATGCGCGACCGCCAAAAGAAGCGCGTAGACCGCCACGGTCGTCTTTCCGCAGCCGACGTCTCCCTGGATCAGACGGTTCATCGGGCGGCCGGATGCCGTATCGCGAGTCACGTCGCCGATCGCTTTAAGCTGGCCCTGGGTCAGATCGTATGGAAAGAGCTGACGGATCCGCCGATCGATCTCCGGGACAGCTTCCAGGATCGGGGCACGGAAATCGCACTGCTGCTGGCGTCGGCGGACTTCCAGCGCAAGCTGAAGAAGGAAAAGTTCCTGAAAGACGAAACGGCGCCGCGCACGATCGAGCATTTCCTGCGTTTTGGGAAAATGAATCCCCTGAATGGCTTCCTGAATGGAAAGGAGAAAATATTTCGCTCGCAGAGTCTCCGGAAACGCATCCTCGACCATTCCAGAGTACTTTTGGATCACGTTTCGCGCAAGACGCCGGAGTTCCCATTGATGAACGCCTTCCGTGAGCCGGTAAACGGGCTGAAGTCCAAGAAAAGCAGACGCGGTGGGAAGATCTTCCGGACCGGAGATCGAAGAAACGGACGCCCCCTGCCCGCTGCGGGCGGCTTCCGGATCGCTCGTGCCGATCCGATTCCCGGGGACCGTGTGTGCGTTGATCTGCGCGATCTCTTCATCCGGAAGCAGACGCAGGACCGGATGCGTAAACTGCCAGCGGCGTTTCGTCGATTTCGGTTTCCCGCTGATGAGGTAGATCTGCCCGGTCTGAAGCTGACGGATGCGAAACTGCTGATTGAAAAAAAGAAGTTCCGCCAGTCCGTATGTGCCGTCTTCGATCTCCACGGTCGTCATGGTCCCGCGGCGGGTCGGACGGTTCCGGATCGCCACGATACGCGCACAGATCGTCTGAAGAACATCCTCCTCAAGATGCCGAATGTCCGTAAAATTCGAGAAATCTTCGTAATCTCTCGGAAAAAAGAAAAGCATCTCCCCCGGAGTCCGGATCGGCAGTCTCGCCAACTGCTCGGCACGTCTCTCGCCCACGTAGGGTTCAAATGCGATGGAATTGAAAAGGGGGTTCATGCTTTTTCCAAATTTCTCAAAATAAAAGTACAGTCAGGGAAGGTTCCTGCCGCCGGCACTGCCCCGAAACGCTCCGTCCGAGTGTCCAGCGGAACGCGTTGAGCAGCTCCTCCAACGAAACCGCGGAAAGGATCGAAGATCAGGACACGATCCCCAATTTTTTCTCGACCCACAGGATGATGCACAGAAGGAGGACCATCAGAAGCCAAAGTCCAAGTCCGAACGTCACCAAAAGGGACCCCGGCTGAAAAATCGGCATGGAGAGAGCCCAGAGCATCGGCCAGTTCAGCATCGTCAGGAGTGCCGCAGCGCAGAGGAAGGGGCCGTAGGGGATCTCCGGATCTTTGAAGATCAAGATGAGGAGGAGTCCCAAAACAATCCCGGCAAACGGCGCAATAAAAAACAGGACGACGCACGGCTGCCAGCCGAGAAACGCACCGAACATCGCCATGAGCGTCACGTCGCCGAATCCCATTGCTTCGCGATCCAGTCCCAGTCTGCTCCCAAGCCGGACCATCCAGATGAACGCCCCCGCGATCCCCATTCCCAGAAGCGCAGACCAGAGGGAGAGCCACTGCTGCCCGGCCTGCATCCAGATGAAGAGAATGGCGAACGTTCACTATTCTCACATCCAGAAGATCGTGCGCGTCTATTTTGTCATCAAAATGCGAAGCCAGAATATCATCCAGGCCCAAAGT
>CAZRGJ010000304.1:0-4152 GCA_964599445.1 uncultured Planctomycetaceae bacterium
GGGGCGCGGGGAAAGATCTGCGGGTCGGGAGGCGTCAATGGAAGAATTTCCAGGTCTAGGCGCCCTATCTCGTCGAAACGGGAGCAAAGGAGGTTCTGGTACAGCGCGATGGGCCGGTCCGTTTGATCGGAAGGATCCCGATCGGGCAGCAGGTTGCCGTGCGCGGGATCTTCAGCAAAATTTTCAAAAAGACGGAAGGAAAAAACATCCTGCCGGAAAAATTTCTGGAAAATCCCCGTTTCGCGGAACTGGTGCTGGATCAGCTGGTCCTTCAGGATGGATGGTTCGCGATTTCGTTTGGTCCGCAGAATGCGGGGTTCGTCTCCCGATAAGCGAAGCGGAGCTCCGGTATTTTCCCTGAAATGAATCAAAGCCGCAGATCTTTTGAGGTCGGCGGCTTTGCGTTTTTTGGGGAGGAACGGCGGTTGGTTCAGTTCCGTTCCAGTGCTTCTTTCAGAAATCGTCCGGTGATGGATCCCGGGCATCGGCAGATCTCTTCCGGAGTTCCTTTCGCGATGATCTTTCCTCCGAGATCCGCTGCGCCGGGGCCAAGGTCGATAATATAGTCCGCCGCGCACATCATCTGGACATTATGTTCCACGACGATGAGCGAATGCCCGACGGAAACCAGGGCATTGAAGCAGTCCTGCAGCTGGACGATGTCCGAAAAATGCAGACCGGTCGTGGGTTCATCGAGCAGGAAAAGGCATCGGTCTTTTCGGGCGGCACTCATGTACGACGCCAGTTTCAGACGCTGCGCTTCCCCTCCGGAAAGCGTGTTCGCCGGCTGACCGAGCCGAATGTAGTCCAGACCGACTTCCTTAAGGAGTTTCAGTTTGTTCTGGATCCCGCGGGAACCCCGGAAGAAGGTGAAGGCTTCCGCGACGGTCATTTCGAGCACTTCCGAAATATTTCGGTTTCGGTACGTGATGTCGAGGATCTCCTTGCGGTATCGGGTCCCATGGCACTGACTGCATTTCATGTAGACGTCTGCCAGAAACTGCATGTCGATGGCGATGTACCCGTCGCCGCTGCACAGCGGACAGCGTCCTTCTTCCGCATTGAAGCTGAAATGACCGGTCGAATAGCCGCGTTTTTTGGCTTCCTTCGTGTCTGCGAAAAGTGCGCGGATCTCGTCAAATGCCTTCAGGTACGTGACCGGATTACTGCGGGGAGAGCGTCCGATCGGGGACTGGTCTACCAGGATCACGTCGTCGATCTGGCCGGCTCCGAGCAGTTCGCGGAATGGGAGTGCCTTCATGTGGGGATCCCGATGAAGACGCTGGCAGAGGGCAGGGTAGAGCGTCTTTTCAATGAGCGTGCTTTTTCCGCTTCCGCTGACTCCTGAAATGACGCAGAGACAGCCGAGCGGGAAATCGACGTCCAGATCCTGCAGATTGTTTCCATTCGCGCCCGTCAGGTGAAGCCACCCGGAATCCGTTTCGCGCCGCTGGGTAGAAATGTGCCCTCTTTCACCGGAAAGATACTGGCCGGTAAGCGAGTCTTCGGACTGGAGCATTTCCTGCGGAGTTCCCTGAAAAACGATCTCTCCGCCACGTTCACCGGCATAGGGACCCACTTCAATGACCTGATCGGCAGCGCGGATGATGACGTCATCGTGTTCGACGACGACGACGGAATTGTCGCGGTCGCGGAGCGTCTGGATCGCTTTGAGCAGCTGAAGCGAGTTGGCCGGATGAAGACCGATGGACGGTTCATCAAGCACGTACATCATATTGACCAGCGTGGCTCCAAGCGCCGCCGCGAGCGACACACGCCGCATTTCTCCTCCGGAGAGCGACCGAAGCGTTCTTCCGAGCGTCAGATAGCCGAGACCGACCGTTTCGAGAAATTCGAGACGGGAAAGGACCTGACGAAGGATCGGAAGCCCGACCTGAAGCTCCCAGTCCGAAAAGTGCGGGATCAGATCTTCAAGAAATGCTTTCAGATCGGAAACTTTCATTTCGCAGAGTTCTGCAATATTTCGGGTCTGCTCCGGAGCACAAACTTCCGGAGATCCTGCATGATGGCGCGGCCCAAGTTTCGTCGCGAGTGCCAGCGGCTGGAGACGCTTTCCTCCGCAGGATGGGCAGGGCCGGTAACTGCGCCACCGGCTGAGGAAAACGCGGATCGGCATTTTGTATTTGCGGCGTTCAAGCCAGGCAAAGAAGTGGTTCAGGCCCTCAAAATCCGTTTCGGGGATCCCGTTCATCAGGAGCGCACGCTGTTCTTCCGTCAATTCTGAGTACGGCACATTCGTCGGCAGGCCGTTCTGAGGTCCATGCGCCAGCAGTTTTTCCAGCTCGTAATGGTACGCCTGAGAATTCCACGGAGCCACGGCCCCCTCCGCCAGCGTTTTCCGTTTGTCCGGAATGACGAGGTCCATGTCGATGTCGATCGTGTTTCCGAATCCCTCGCAGACCGTGCAGGCCCCCAGCGGACTGTTGAAGCTGAAAAGGCGCGGTTCCGGGGCGGAATAGTCGATCCGGCAGTGTTCGCAGGAAAGTTTGGTACTGTAGCTCCGGAATACCCATGGAGAACCGTCCAGCATCCAGGGTTTCCAGATCCCTGCGGAATCGAGAGCTTCCATTTCCTCGGGCGCGGCCTGGATCAGAAGGGAGCATTTTCCGTTTCCATGCTGAAATGCAGTTTCCAGCGATTCGCGGATCCGGTTTTCCGGCATTCCGGCGGCGAGACGGTCGACGACGCAGAAGAGAGAACCGTCGTTCAGTGCCTGAAGCGTTTCTTCTTCCGCCGGAATATTTTGGGAAAGATCCCGCATCTGATCTCCCAGAAGGATCCGGATGAATCCCTCTTCCCGCATATTTCGGAACTGTTCCTCCCAGGTCTCAGCCCGTTTTTCGGTCAGTTTCCAAAGGACGATGAATCGGGTGCGCAGCGGGAGAAACGTCAGGAATTTCGCGACGGTCTCCGAGGTGTCCCGGTGAACTTCCCGACCGCAGGAAAGACAGAACGTCGTTCCGATCTTGGCGTAGAGAAGCCGCAGATAATCGTAGGTCTCCGTGGCGGTCCCGACGGTAGACCGGCTGGATTTCGTCGGAATATTGCCGGCGACTGCGATCGCGGGCGGGATCCCTTCAATATTTTCCGCTTCCGGTTTTTCCAGCTGATCGAGGAACTGGCGCGTGTATGGCGAGAAACTTTCGATATAGCGTCTCTGCCCCTCCGCATAGAGAGTATCCAGTGCGAGAGAACTCTTTCCGCTTCCGCTCACTCCGCAGATGACGACGAGTTTTCGATGCGGAATGTCCAGATCGGCGTTCTTCAAATTGTGGACCGCGACTTTGCGAAGGATGATTTTACCGCCAGTTCCCATGCGAAATTTCCTCAGGTGTGAATGTGATCCCGGATTCGTATTGCGCTCGATCTCCAGTGTGGGCCGCTGTTTTTATTTGTCCGAACCGCCGGACTTCCCTTTGTAGTCCGTCTGATAGAAACCGCTTCCCTTGAACGAAAGACCGGCGCACGCCTGCAGAACACGCCGGGCTTTTTTCTTGCCGCAACTGGGGCATTTCATCGTTTCCGGAGCGTCGAAGGACTGGATCTCTTCAAATTCGTGACCGCAGGAACCGCACTGGTAGCTGTACATTGGCATGATGGAAAAACCTCAAACTTTCCATAAAAAAGGGAATTGGACCAAAATAAAAAAAATACGAAAATGAAATTTTCCGGAGCGTTTCACCCGGAATTTCACGGGAGGAAGCCGTTTTTCACGGGTAATCTTCACCGCCTTTGCAGAACGGATTGCACCGCAGGATCCGCCACGCGCCTTTCAGCGAACCGTACACGAAACCGTATTTCTGGACCGCCAGAATATAGTATTGGCTGCATGTCGGGTGAAATCGGCACTGAAGTCCGATGACGTAGTGGAGCGTGTGCTGGTAGATCCGGACGAGGAAGATCGCCAGGTTTCTCGGTATGTGCCACACAAAACGTCCCGTGAGCCGTAATGCGGATCTCCACTGCATGAAAAAACTCCTAGTCGATATTTCGCCTGATTATATCACGTTTCCATTTTTTTGCAACGGACGGCAGCAATTTTTGCAGAGATTTCTGAAAATCTGCCATGGAATCCGAGCGGCGCACCTTTCCGGGGACGATGACGAAGTCCATGGGAGGGAAACCTTTTTC
>CAZRGJ010000305.1:0-4099 GCA_964599445.1 uncultured Planctomycetaceae bacterium
TGTTTTAGCGCATTCGAAAATGCCGGAAGTCCGGCGTCTCTCAAATTTATTTTGTTTTCAGCGAAACGGAAAAAATTCCACTTCACCAACTTTCATTTTACCCCATCGCCCGAAAATTTCAAGGGGGACAGAAGAAAGAAAGCTGCATTCCCATGCGAAAGTCATCTTAGAGTCCATTTTGTACTTTTTTGTATCTTTCGAGAAATTCATATCAGAAAAGCTCCCCCCTCTTTCAGCGGGTTTCCGTCTTCTTTTGCCGTTTCGGAGTCATCTTTGAGTTTTCTTCCGAAAAAGTCGGCAGGAAATCGAAACTTCTTTCAAAAAATTAGGGCGTCCCGCCTTTACAAAAAGTCGAAAATGAGGTAAAATAAAGAAATATCGTTTTTTCAGATCATGTTTTTTAAGAGGCTATTCATGTCAAACGATCCGAACCTCAATGCGGCGACTCCGGCGCATCCTTCCACGACGGAATACGGGGCGGAACAGATCTCTCACCTCAGTGACCTGGAGCACGTGCGAAAGCGTCCCGGCATGTATATCGCGGACACGACGACCCGCGGTCTGCATCATCTCGTTTACGAAGTCGTGGACAATTCCATCGACGAAGTCATGGCGGGCTATGCGTCATTCGTCAACGTGACGATCAACACGGACGGCTCGATCACCATCGAGGATAACGGACGCGGCATCCCGGTCGAGATCTACCCGGAACTCGGCATCTCGACGCTCGAAGGCGTCATGACCGTGCTGAAGTTCGGCGGAAAATTCGGCGACGGCGCCTACACGACCTCCGGCGGTCTGCACGGTGTCGGCGTTACGGTCGTGAATTTCCTCTCTGAATGGTGCACCTGCCAGGTCTGCCGCGACGGTTTCATCTGGCAGCAGGAATATGAACGCGGTGTCCCCACCGGCCCGGTCGTGAAGATCGGAAAGTCCGACGCCACGGGAACCAAAACCACGTTCAAGCCCGACCATGAGATCTTCCCGGAGATCAAGTTCCAGTACAATACGCTCTTCCGCCGCTTGCAGGAACTCGCTTTCCTGAATAAAGGTGTGCGCATTAACTTCAAGGACAGCCGGACGGGCGACGGCGATTCGTTCTATTTTGAACGCGGCATCGTGGAATTCGTCGAGTATCTCAACCGGACGGCGACCCCGATCCACAAAGACGTCATCAACATCAAAGGTTCCCAGAACGGCGTGGAATGGGACATCGCGCTGCAGTACACGACCGAGTATACGGAAAACGTGCACTCCTACGTGAACAACATCAACACGGTAGAAGGCGGAACGCACGTTTCGGGTTTCCGCGCCGCCATTACGCGCTCGATGAACCGCTACGGCGTGAAGGAAGACCTCTTCAAGAAAATGACTCCTTCCGGTGACGATTTCCGTGAAGGGATCACCGCCGTCATCTCTCTCCGTGTCCCCACGCCGCAGTTTGAAGGTCAGACGAAAACGAAACTCGGAAACGGTGAAGTGGAAGGGATCGTTTCGTCGGCGGTCTACGAATTCATGATGAATTTCTTCGAGCAGAATCCGACCGACGCGAAATCACTGATCCAGAAAAGTATCCTGGCCGCCGACGCCCGCGATGCCGCCATGCGCGCAAGAAAAGCAGTCCGCGAGCGTAAGGAAGTCCTCTCCGCCGGCAGTCTTCCGGGAAAACTTCTGGACTGCACGAGCCGTGATTTCGAAAAATGCGAACTCTACCTCGTCGAGGGTGACTCGGCAGGCGGAACGGCAGAAGGCGGCCGAATGCGCGAATTCCAGGCGATCCTGCCTCTGCGCGGAAAGATCATCAACGCCTACAAAGCGCGCGAAGACAAAGTGCTCGCCAATCAGGAAGTCCGCAGCATGATCTCCGCCATTGGAACGGGGATCGGCGACGACATCAACCTGGATAAACGCCGCTACAATAAAATCATCATCATGACGGACGCCGACGTGGATGGCTCGCACATCCGCACGCTGCTTTTGACGTTCTTCTACCGCCAGATGTACGATCTGATCAAAGGCGGATTCGTCTACGTCGCCCAGCCGCCGCTCTTCCGCATCACGCAGAAGAAAAAAGTTTCCTATGTTCAGACCGACGAAGAGCTGAAATCGATGCTTCTTTCCAACGGTCTGAAAGATTCCGTCTTCGATCCGATGGACGGACGCATCATCGAAGGGGACGCGCTTCAGAAACTGACGAAGATCCTCGGATCGCTCGAAGAATCGATCAGTATGCTGGAACGCCGCGGCATCAGCCTGAAAAATCACGCACTGCTTCAGGATCCGGTCTCGGCACGTCTGCCGGTCCTTCATGCGTTCATCGGGACGCAGGAATTCTGGTTCCTCGATCATGCGCAGGTGGAACAGTTCGCCGCGAAGTATGAAGAAGAGCATCAGACGGAAGTGGAAGTCCGTTACGGGACCCACCTCCATACGGAAGATGCCGTTCCTGCCGAAGGCGAAGAAGGCGAGGAAGAGAAAAAGAAGCTCGTTCTGCCGGTCATGGAGATCCACGAGGTGCGCTCGATCAACAAACAGCTGCTTGAGCTGCGGAATATGGGATTCGAGATCGACTCGCTCATCACCCAGCCGCGCACGGGTCTGGAAGGAAACCGCTACGAACTGCGCTTCGGCGAAAGCATCGTGGGGCTGGACGACCTCCGCGGGCTCCTGCCCTCGATCCGGAATGCGGGAAGCAAGGGGATCCAGATCGCACGCTTCAAAGGTCTGGGAGAAATGGACGCGGAAGAAATTCGCGACACGACGCTCGACCCGGCACAGCGCACGATGGTCCAGGTCAAACTGGAAGACGCAGCTGCCGCGGATGACCTTTTCCGTATCCTGATGGGCGAAAGCGTGGAACCGCGCCGTGAGTTCATCGAGAAATACGCGCTCGACGTCACGAATCTCGACGTTTGAGCCGTTTCGCATCGAATCGGGTCCCGGACAGGCGGATCTTTTGTCTGTCCGGGATCGGAAAGTTTCCAAACGACATAAAAAACGACACAAAAAAAGCCCCGGCTGAAAAATCCATCAGCCGGGGTTTTCTCTTTCCTATGCTTCCGCGTCTTCGTCGCCGATCGGATCGTTTTCCTCGACCGGCACGACTTTCACGGCAACCAGACGGTCGTCGGCGTCCACATTCATGATGCGGACCCCCTGCGTATTGCGCCCGGTCACGCGGACTTCGTCCACATTCATACGCTGGATCTTTCCGCGGGCCGTCATCATCAGGACCTGATCGCCGGGGAAGACCACCGCGATCCCAATGACGCTGCCGTTACGCTTCGACGTCCGAATGTCCATGATCCCCATCCCGCCGCGGGTCTGGCGTCGGTAGGATCGGGCACTCGAATCGGCATTTTCCGCGCCGTCGGCCCCTTCTGCACCTTCAGCACCTTCGACCGGCTCTTCCGTTTCGGGAAGTTCCGTGTTTTCCGGCACTTCGGCATTTTCATCTTCCGGAGCGGGAACCTCTGACGTATCGTGTCCGAACGGCGTCTGTTTCGCGTAGCCGTTTTCGCAGACGGTCAGCAGATTGGCCCCCGGCTTGACGATGGCCATTCCGACGACTTCGTCCGCGTCGCGAAGTTTGATCCCGCGCACACCCGTCGCAGTACGCCCCATCGGACGCACGTCGGTATGGTCGAATCGGATCGCACGGCCGTTTTTCGTGGAGAGGACGATGTCTTCGCCCGGTCCCACGATGTCGACGCCGATCAGCTCGTGGTCTTCACGCAGATTGCACGCGATCAGACCGAGTTTTCGCGGACGGCGGTAGTCGGAAAGTTCCGTCTTTTTAATGACGCCGTTTTTGGTCGACATGACGAGGTAAAGTCCCTCCTGATCGAACTCGCGGACCGGGAGACATCGCGCGATGTGCTCGTCTTTTTCCAGCGTGAGGAAGTTGACGATGGCGCGTCCCATGCCGTCACGGGCAGCTTCCGGAATATCGTAGATCTTGCGCCAGTAGACTTTCCCTTTATTCGTGAAGAACATGAGGAAGTCGTGCGTGGAACCGACGATCAGGTGTTCGATCGGATCCTCCCCCTTGGTCTTCGCGCCCTTGAGGCCTTTTCCGCCGCGGCGCTGCGCCTTGAAC
>CAZRGJ010000306.1:0-4065 GCA_964599445.1 uncultured Planctomycetaceae bacterium
AATGCTTTTTGTTGGGTAATCTTTTGTAAAAAACGTGGTTTTTCGAGGTTGCCCAGAAAAAGAATCTACGCAAGCCCCGGGACTCAAAATTTCGGAAAATTCTTCCAGCTCGAAGCCTTCTCCCTCTTTGCTTAAAGCACAAAACAGGAGGAAACGTTTTTGGACGGCACGCAATTGCGGACAGCATCAAAAAACGTTCCTCCTGCATTTTATGGGGCGTCAGGCTGAATTCATTTCTGCAATAAATCCAGCCTTTGCGAAGCTCACCAGCTCCACGCCGGCGTGCAACACGGATCGTTCCAGAGATCAAGAATTTCGTCGTCGACCTTGGCGAGCAGGAACTGGAATCCTGCGGTTTCCTGAACGGTCAACATTTCGCCTGCTTTGCAGACGGCCAGCTCGATCCCCTGGGCATCGAGGAATTTCTTCGCGGAATTGGCGACGATGAGCATTTCCATCATCGTAGTCGCTCCGGAACCGTTGACCAGAAGGAGGACTTTGTCGCCCTTTTCAGCCTTGACGGCCGCGACGAGGGAGGTGAGCATTTGGGCGACGGTTTCATCGGCGGAGAGCATCTTGCCGCGGCCGGTACCGGCTTCGCCGTGCTGTCCCATGCCGATCTCCATTTCGTCATCGCCCAGTTCGGAGATGACCATTCCGTTGGACGGGTGAGTCGCGCCCTTCAGAGCGACGGCCAGAGTCGCCATATTGTCGTTGAATTTGTTGGCGACGCGGACGACTTCGTCCAGATTCCAGCCGCGTTCGGCAGCGGCACCGGCGACTTTGATGAGCGGAACACAGCCGACCAGACCGCGGCGGTCTTCGATCGGTGCGTCAGCACCCGGCGCGAGGTCTTCGTGCGTATTGATGTTCACGATGTTTTCGAGACCGAAATCGGCAGCCATCTGCTGGGCCATGTCGCTGGAGAGGACGTCGCCGGCATGATTCAGGGTCACGAGAAGAGTACCGGCCGGACGGTTGACCATTTTGAGACCTTCAACGACTTCCATCGGACCGGGAGCCGCGAAAATGTCGCCGACGACGCTGACGTCGAGCATTCCTTTTCCGACGAAACCGGAAAGCGCGGGTTCATGACCGGCACCGCCGAGGGTCACGATAGCGACTTTGTCTTCGGCTTTCTTCTCTTTGCGGCAGACCAGTTTGCGTTCTTCCAGATCGCCTGCTTCGAGAGAAATGATGTCGCCGGAAGTGATTTCAAGACCGGCAAGCAGTTCAGCGGTGAGGTTGGCGGGGTCGTTGATGAATTTCTTCATGACCATGATTGGGTACTCCATCTGTTTGGATTTGAGTTAATGGAAAAATAAAACGTCCTGACCATAAAATACCATACTTCCGCCAATTCTTCAAGGGGGAGTGGAAAAGAATTGAAAGTTTTCCGGAAAAAAGTCAAAAAAAGTCGGCAAAATTCGAAAAGTTTCCGATTATCTCCCCATTTATTCCCAAAATTTAGAGAATCCCTCCCCTCCCCCCTTTTAAAAAATTAAAAAATATGCTATAATAGACGCGTTTATTTTTATTCAGTTTATTTTGGGGGATAAAATCATGCAGGAACGAATCGTCATCACGGGTGTGGGACTCACGGCGCCGAACGGCGACACGCTGGCTGATTTTCGTCAGGCTCTGCTCGACGGACGCGGCGGGATCCAGAATTACGAGATCCGCTACTTCGGAAAAACGCACGCAGGGATCTGCAGTTTCGATCCTCTGAAATACCAGACCAAAAAGGAAGTCCGTCGCGGAACGCGTGCCGGCAGTATCGCGATCTACTGTGCGCATGAAGCGGTGAATGACTCGGGCATTGCGTGGGACGGGCTGGACAAAAGCCGCGTCGGTGTGTATGTCGGCGTGACGGAGCACGGAAATGTCGAGACGGAAAACGAAGTGTACAATATTTCGCAGTACGACTACGACACGAGCCTCTGGACGCACCACCACAATCCGCGGACGGTCGCGAACAACCCGGCGGGAGAAGTGACGCTGAACATGAAGATCACCGGTCCGCACTATACGCTGGGTGCTGCGTGTGCCGCGGGAAACACCGGACTGATCCAGGGAATGCAGATGCTTCAGCTTCACGAATGCGATCTTGCGCTGGCCGGCGGTGTGTCGGAAAGCATCCACACATTCGGCATTTTTGCCGCGTTCAACAATCAGGGCGCACTGGCGTCGCATGAAGATCCGCTGAAGGCTTCCCGTCCGCTCGACAAAAACCGCAACGGCATCGTCGTTTCGGAAGGCGGCTGCATCTACACGCTGGAACGTCTTTCCGACGCACAGGCCCGCGGAGCGAAGATCTACGGCGAGATCGTCGGACACCACATCAACAGCGACGCGACGGATTTCGTTCTTCCGAATCCGGAACGTCAGGCGGAATGTATCGTCAAGGCCCTGGAAAAAGCGGGACTTCAGCCGCAGGACATCGACATCGTGAACCTGCACGCGACGGGAACGCACAGCGGAGACGCTCAGGAATGTGCCGGTTTGCGCAAAGTCTTCACCGACTGTCCGAAGACGCACTTCAACGCGACGAAAGGTTTCATCGGTCATGCCATGGGCGCAGCCGGCGCACTGGAACTCGCGGGCAACCTGCCGGCATTTGAAGACGGATTCTGCCATGCGTGTCTGAATCTTGACGAGATCGACGAGGAATGCGCCCTTCCGAATCTGGTCGCCGGTACACCGAAACCGCTGGGAGACGTGAACTACATTCTGAACACGTCGTTTGGGATGCTGGGGATCAACTCCGTCGTCATCATTAAAAGATTCACTGCCTGAATCAGGCGGATCCTTTCGAGAGACTGCTGACGGAGCGTCCCTTTTGACGTCACCGTGCGGCGTGTCTCTTCAGAAACAGCGGGATCCATTGGCCTTTGGGGGCCGTTTATTCGTTCAAAAACCATTAACTTTCACCATTAACGTCATTTGAGGTTGAATATGACTAAACAGGAAATCCGTGAAGCCGTTCTGGAAATTCTTTCGGACATCGCGCCCGATGAAGACATCAGCGAACTGAAAGACGAAGTCTCGTTCCGCGAACAGATGGAACTCGACAGCATGGACTTTCGGGACATCGTGATGGAACTGCGCCGCCGCTACAAGGTGAACATTCCGGAAGAAGAATACACGGCCCTCAACTCGATGGCCAGCACGGTGGAGTATCTCGCGCCGAAAATGGCGGATCTTTGATCTTCCAAACCTGCGCGAAATCCGTTTTCATCCATTCCCTGACTGCGCCATGCTCCAATCGGGTAAAGCGGTCAGGGCTTTCTGTGTTTGGAGAGAAGACAGTTTCGTGAAACAATAATTTCATGAAATCCCATGTACGGCAGAGCATTCCGCCGGCTGGGAAACATAAGAGGCACTGGAACGATCTTCCGAAAGCAGAGCGGAAGAACCGTTTTGGGGATTTTGGGGACTCATTTTCGTCAGATTCAGATACGAAACGCGATCATGTACGATACGATCATCATCGGAGCCGGAATGTCCGGTCTCTCGGCAGGCTGCCGACTTGCACACTACGACAAAAAAGTCTGCATTCTGGAAAAACATTCACTCATCGGCGGGTTGAATTCCTTTTACCGCCAGAATGGCCGAAACCATGATGTGGGACTTCACGCCGTCACGAACTATGCAGAAAAAGGCGGAAAGCGCGGACCAATGAATCGGCTGCTCCGCCAGCTGCGTTTGACGTGGGAGGAGCTTGCGCTCGTGCCTCAGCTTGGGTCCAGGATCGCGTTTCCGGACGTCACGCTGAAATTCACGAACAAATTTTCCTGTTTTGAAGAGCAGGTCGCGCAATATTTCCCCAAAGAAGTGGACGGACTGCGTCAGCTTGTCTCGAAGCTGGTGGACTACAATCAGATGGGCGAGTTCCCGGCAGACGTTTCCGCACGGGAAGTCGTTTCGTCGTGCATTCGGGACCCGCAGCTGGTCGAAATGATCTTCTGCCCGCTGATGTACTATGGAAGTGCCCGCCAGCAGGACATGGACTTCAATCAGTTCAGCATCATGTTCCGCCCGCTCTTTCCCGCAGGTTTCGCCCGT